>JBCBLJ010000404.1:0-7328 GCA_038520195.1 Planctomycetota bacterium | reverse complement strand
GAAAGCCAGGAACCTGGCTTTCTCGCCATCTGCTTCGAACGCCATTTCGCCCGCGAAAGCGGAAAAAGATCGTCCGAGCCCGAAATCCGGCCCAGAATGGCGGTTGGGCGATCAGTCCTCCAGGAGTTTTAGGAACGCCCGCATCCAGGCTGGATGTGCCGGCCACGCGGGAGCCGTTACCAAGTTGCCTTCGGTGTGAGCGCTGTCCATCGAATCGGCCGGAGCCACATAGCTGCCTCCCCCGGAAGTGACTTCGAACCGCACGGCGGGATAGCAGCTGCACTCGCGCCCCGTCAGCACTCCCGCCGCGGCCAGAATCTGCGGTCCATGGCAGATGGCCGCGATCGGCTTGGTGGCGTCGTTGAACTCGCGAACCAAATCCAAGACGCGCTCGTTGAGTCGCAGGTACTCCGGTGCACGGCCGCCAGGAATCACCAACGCGTCGAAGCCATCGGCACTCGTCGATGCAAAGTCACCCGTGATCGCGAACCGGTGTCCCGGTTTCTCGCTGTAGGTCTGGTCGCCCTCGAAGTCATGGATCGCCGTGGCGACCGAATCACCTTGCGTCTTGTCGGGGCAAACCGTGATCACCTCGTGACCAACGGTTTGAAGGATTTGCAGAGGGACCATCGCTTCGTAGTCTTCGACGTAGTCACCTACAATCATCAAAATCCGCTTGGTCATCGTGGGCCGTCCAGAGGGAGTGTGAATCGTCAGTTGAGCGAAACTCATTTTGGCTCGCCCGCCGAGGGTCGGCCAGACGGCTAATCACAACGTACGGTCACTCGGTCGGTGCGAAGTCCGGGACGGGCTCACGCGCGATCCCGCCGATGTCGTTCGCTGGAGAGATCAATGAAAAAGTGGTTCGTCGCAGGTCTGTTGGTATTTTCGATGAATGCGGGCGCCGGAGCGCAATCGCCCACCGGCTGGAGTCCGATCGTTTTGCCGACGGGAACCTATCGTGACTGCATCAAGGCCACGCCGATCGAGCAGCGTCCGGGACGACTCCTTCATGTGTACGGCAACACCGTGCGGATGATCGATCAATACACGACGCTTCGCGCCGCCAAGCCGCTTCGACAGGTCTTTCTTGGCACCACATCCCTGCGCTGCGAGTTGGCGTCGCGGTAACGGTTCATCGACGTTCCTTCGGTGCGTTGCCCTCGCGACGATTCTTTCTCCAAGAGCAACCTTTGAGCAGAAGCCGCGCTCAAGGATCACTCGGACTCAAACTGCATCGCTGGAACTCGGCTTACGAGTTGCACAATTAAGTCTGCGTCCAAGGTCGACCATCGACGCATATGGGCGACCTGACCGTGTGCGATCGAAAACCCGAATCGTACGTTTGGGCCAAACTTGGCTGACTTGCACGATAGCACCGTACGGCCCTTCGACGCATTCGTGATGTTCGCAGACCGCATTCGCTGCGATTCCTTCGCTTCACTGATCTCTGTGTGCTGAGTAAAATGGGAGAAACGGCCCCAGGAGTTGCTCATGACCCATCAAGAAGTTCTTGCGAGTATTGAATTGCTACCGAAAGACGTACAGCTGGCTATAGTCAGTTCTGTTCTTGAGCGCCTGAGCAACGATGGTCCTCTCGAAGTATCGGAAGAGCTGAAGGCAGAGTTCATTCGGCGCGAAGAAGCTTTCTTTGCCAATCCCACCCAAGGGGAGCCTTGGCAAAAGGTTCGTGAAGAGCTTTTCGGCCAATGAGTTTCGCTCGCGTCGTCGTCGAACCAGGCGCGAAGCAGGACATTCGCGATGCGCGTGCCTACTACGCGGATAAAGGCGAACGGGTGGCGGCAGATTTCCGAGACGAATTGACCCGCACGTTTGACTTCTTTTCTCAGTATCCAGAGGCTGTAGCGATATCGTTTGGTCGTACTCGTCTGAAGCCCATGCGTCAGTTTCCGTATGTGATTGGGTACGTTTATCACGCTGGCGTCGTCCATGTGACCGGTGTGCAGTTTGGTGCTCTTGGCTGGGACGCTTTCCAAAAGCGAGACTTTTAGCGGCTCTTCAACTCACCGACCGAATTTTCTCTGCGCGTAACGTCCAAAGCCGTAGCGTATCGCTCAGCGCTGTTTGCCCGATCGGAGGACAGGGTGTCTGCCGCTATACGGCACGAAGCCACCACACCTCGCGGAGGCCGACCGGTGACCTCGGATTTGGCGGCGTGTCCGATCGGCCGTAGCTTTGCGAGAAGACGAACCACGACCAAGCGGAACGGTGTTGACGTTCCGATGAACGCGCATCGTCAGACTGAACCCGATGGCCAAACGACTTACCATCTCCAAGAGTCGCGCTTTTGTACTCCGGCGACGGTGCTGAGCTATCAAGCCGAATCGCCAAGCATCGCTCTCGCATGATTTCCGCGAATTTGCTATCGGCGAATCATGCAGACCATTCGCCTCCATGATCCGAACGCAAAGGAAACTCGTGGCGTTTTCCGGCAACGGCTCGCCGGACTCGACCGAGTCCGCGCCGGTGCCGCGATGGGTGTCGTGTTGCTTCATGCGTGCGTTCCCTATCTTCGCCATCCGATGCCGGGCCTCGTCTGGCCAGTCCGAGACGCGACCAGCGGTGTCGCTGATTGGTTGTTTTGGGGCATTGAGGTCTTCATCATGCCGGTCTTCCTCGTGCTGGCGGGATTCCTGCTCTGGCACTCAAGCCAGCGAAATCAACCTCGCGACCTGCTCCGTTCACGTGCCAAGCGATTGCTGCTTCCTTTGGTCTTTGGCCTCTTGGTGATTCTGCCGATCGACTTGTACGTGTGGACGCTCGGCTTGGTCGCAGAGGGTCATGTCGCGGCCGTGAAACTCAAAAGCTTCAAGTTTGAACCGCCGCTGAGTAAGACCATTTGGGGAACCGCGCACCTCTGGTTTCTGGGGTACGTCTTTCTCTACGTCGTCTGTGCCGCCATCGCGATCAGTGCTCGGCGACGCTCGCCACGTTTGCGCAACGCGCTGGACTATGCGTCGGCGCCGCGATCCGCCCTAACGATTTTGGCGTTGGGGGCTGTGCTCATGATCTGCTTCGCGCCCGAGGTGGTTTGGGGGTTTCAGCACGCGTTCGCGCCGGTGCCAACGAAATGGTGTTACTGCGGAACGTACTTTCTGGGTGGATGGTTGCTTGGCCGTTGGGATCCACAATTGCTGTCGTTGCAATCCCACACCGGCCGCCTCGTCGGCATTGGGGCCGTCAGTTTGATCGCCACGATTCCGTTGGGGATTTGGCACCTCCAGTATGGCGCGGAAGACGCTTCGCTGTTGACGCTTGCGTTGATGACGATGTTGTCGGCAGTCACGCTAACGCTTGGCCTGATCGGATGGGCGACAAGTTCAGCGCGACCCGTCAGCCCGATGGTGTCGTATCTCGCTGGCGCGTCGTTCTGGGTTTACCTGATTCATCACCCACTACTGGGACTTCTTCACATTGACCTGAAGTATTGGCTTCCGGCTGTGTCTCCGTTGAACAAGGTGATGCTTTCATTCGTCGTCACGATGATCGTTGCGGTCCTTACCTACGAGTACATCGTGCGCCGCACGTATCTCGGTGTGTGGCTTGGGTTTCGGTCGGCGAAATCTCACGCACCGGAATCAAGCGAGTCGAGTCCATCGTCCGTTGAGTTGCCCAAGGCGGCTTAGCGAAGCCTGAAACTCTCGGTGATCGCCAAAGTCAACCGATTTTTCCTAATCGGACCAGCCCGCAATGTCGATCATCGTCAGTAGTAGGGCGCAACCACCGCGCCTGATTCGAATGATGTCATTCCGGTAGACGCTCATGTATGCAGCCTCACGACGCACGGTGTCACGACTCGCACTGATTGGTCTGGCGGTTTCGCTGGCTCCGCTCGCCTCGGCACAGGATGGATTGATCCGCGGGAAACAGCCCGATCGCGGCCGCTACACCTCTCCGGTGATCGAAAACGGAGAAGTTCGCGCCGTCAGGGTGACCAAGCCCGATTGGCATGGGTACGGCGAAGAGGAGGACGGCGGGCTGGAACCAACAGCGCTGTTGCCGGCGACCGGCGCGAGCAATCAGTTGGCAACGGAGCCGTTGCCAACGCCCGTTACGGATGAGCGTCCGCAATCTCGCTCCTCGTTCATCGAGCAAGTCGGTCATGAAGAGCCCATCATCGCGGATCACATCGGTGGCGTTGCGCCTTGTTCGTGCGAATCTTGCACCTCAGGAACGTTTGAGGTCGCCGGTTCGATCGGGTGTGACGCGTGCGGCGACAGCTCCTGTGATGCGATTGCTTGCGGGTGCGATCGCGGATCGCTTGGAATCTGTAGTGACCGCTGGTTCGGATCGGTCGAATTGCTGTTGATGTATCGGGAAGGCGACCGTTTACCGCCGCTGGTAAGCACAGGGCCTGATGCGGACAGCGACACCGCCGGTGAAATCGGTCAGGTCGGCACGCAGATTGTGATCGGAAACCAGCGGATTCTTGATGACATGACGGCCGGAGGTCGATTGAACTTGGGGCTGTGGTTGGACGATTACATGGACCGCAGTCTTGTGGCGAGGGCATGGTTCGCTGGAGAAGAGACGTTCGGGTTTTTTGCCAATCAGGATAGCCAACCGGTTTTAGTGAGGCCGTTCTTCAATGTGACCGACGGTCAAACGCCCGCACAAGACACTCAGATCATCGCATTCCCCAATCTGGCAGACGGTGAACTGTCGCTTTCGGCGGAGAGCGATTTCTACGGCGGCGATCTTTCAATCCGTCAGCTCTGGTGCAAGTACTACGGTGCCACGGTGGACTTGCTTTATGGATACCAGTACTTGGGTCTGGATGAGAGTTTGTCGATCGCGACCCGCTCGACATCGCTTGACGACAGCTTTGCGCCCGTCGGTTCAACGATCTCGGTTTCGGACTCATTTGATGTTCAAAACGATTTCCACGGTGGTCAGATCGGTTTCGCGACGCATTATCGCGAAGGTTGTTGGTCGTTCAGCTCGCTGGTGAAAGTCGGTTTCGGCACACTTCGGCGTAAAGCCATGCTCGCGGGGTCAACACTCACCAGTATTGACGGAAACAATGCTGTTGACCCCCAGGGGCTCTTGGTTCGTTCGACCAACTCCGGCACGTTCGAAGACGACACGTTCAGTTGGGCTCCGGAGTTGGACTTCACCATCGGATGGCAACGTTATCAAAACTTTGATGTGACGTTTGGCTATCACATTGTTGCGGTCACCGATGCGTTGCAGGTTTCCGGTGTCATCGATCCGGGCTTGGAAGTGAACCTGGCCAACACAGGCGTCGCGCTGCCCGGTCCCAACTTTCGCTACAGCACCTACCACGCCCACGGCCTTCACTTCGGGCTCTCCTACATCTACTAGGTTTGGAGGGTGATTCGTTGGGTTCGAAAGAGCTTCGCGGCTGCGAGCGATTCGTCGACATGTGGGCACTCCCCGGGGTGCACCCGAGCAATGTTGAGTTTCTTCAAAAGCTAAAGACAGCTGACACCAACCACTTCACGACCAACATGGATTGTGTTGGGACGGTGAACACTCTCGATCAAGAAACGGGAGAGTGGGAAAAGACGCACCTCGTTGGAGTCCGAACCGACATTTGGAAGCCGAACGACGAGGAGATGCAGAGTTGTCTTGACGCGATGAAAGACAAGCGTCGTCGGGAGGTGAAACGCTCGATCAAACGCAGTGGTCGTCTGGACGCCAAACAGAAGCAACGTTTGGAAGACGAACTCGCCGACGATGACATCATGCAGATGCAGAGCGATGACATCGAGACGCGGCGACTTGTCTTGAAGTTGTTTCGTACGACCGGCGATCGAACACGTTGGGTCGGCACGATCGAAGAGGTGACCGCGACGGAGGTTCACAACTCGATCGGCACGGGAAAGGTATTGCTGACGATGGCGGCGATGTTGGCCCGCGATGACTTGGTCACCTACGTCCAACAGAATCACCGCACGTTTCGAATCCCCAGTCTATTCTCATTCTGCCATCACGATGGGGACCGGATGTGGAACCTCGTGCTGCGGCGGTACTGGGTTTCGATCGGCGCCGACTTTGAGGTCGAGGCCGACGGAGAGACGATTGGTGAAATCGATGGCAAACTCTTTTCGTTTGGCAGCGACAGCCACATTGTGCTTGACCCGCATCCGCTTTGTAGCCGAACTCCGTTCGTGGACCTGATCACGCTATTCGCCGCTTCGGTGGGCTACCATCGCGCGATGCGTAAGAGCGTCGAGCGGCGGGTCCAAGCGGCTCTCTCCGGCGAGTCCTACCGGGCGGTGCTGCAATCGGAGGAACTCCGGTTGCGTCAGAACGGTCGGGCGGCCGCCTGAAACGAGACCATTTCGCAGATTTCACTGGCGGCGAACCGCATCGGCGGAGCCGTCAAGTATGATTTCGAAGTGACGCCGGTCTGGCGAAATCGCTCCGAGAGCCTCAAGTAACACAGTGACCCGAATTCTCTTAACGGCGTTTGAAGCCTACGATCGCTGGAATGAGAATTCGAGTTGGCTCGCGCTGGTGGACCTTACGAGTTGGTACGACGGCGATCTCCAATTCACCACACGCCGCTATCCGGTCGATTTGGATCGCGTGCTGGTTCAGCTGGAAAAGGACCTTGAGGGTAACTTTGACCTGGCGATTCATGTGGGACAGTCGCCGGGGTCTTCGGTGGTGCGTTTAGAGTCGGTCGGACTCAATCTCCGAGCCAACGGGGAGCCCCTCGTCGGCGACGGGCCGATGGCCTATCGGTCGACGGTCGACTTGGATTGTTGTCTGCAAAAACTGACGGCCTCCGGTATCCCTTCTCAGTTGTCTCATCATGCGGGCACGTACCTGTGCAACGCGACGTTGTATCTGAGCCATCACCTTTGCATGCAGATGGGGCGACCGACGCATAGCCTGTTCATGCATCTTCCGCTCACTCCGGCACAAGTGGCGCGGGCACAAGAAACGATGCCGAGTATGAGCACGCCGATGCAAAGTGCTGCGGTGGCGGTGGTCGCCGACACGCTCGCCTCACGTATCCATTGAATGGCGTTTCGCTGATCGACTAACAACAGCTCTGGGCAGAGCGTTTGCGGACCTCAGCGAGGAGAGCCGATCGAGATTTCCTTCGACTCGCGTGAGGTTCGAGCCGCGGGCAGATTCTGGTTGGTGAACGGCTGCAAGATATCCGCGGGTAGAAAGGATGCCTTGATATCGGGATGTCGAGAATTCGCCATCGAACCGACTTTTACGCGCGTTCCGTCTGACAGTTCCAGTGTGAAGTCGAAGTTTTTCATCGGTCTTACCGGAACGTCGCAGGTAAGACCGATGAAAAACTTCGACTTCACACTGGAACT
>JBCBLJ010001046.1:0-2345 GCA_038520195.1 Planctomycetota bacterium | reverse complement strand
CTTAAAACTCAAACACCTGCTGGGTCGCCGGAGTGCCGTATTCAGCGGCACCCGTCAGGACTGTCAGGTTGTCTTCCATCTTCGCTTGACCGGCGTGGTGGGTGTGACCGCAGAGCACAGTCAGCTCGATCGAGGGATGTTGTTTTGCGAATTGGCGCAGCGTGACCCCGATTTGGCCGCAGACAAAAAACGGGGCCCAGTTGTCATCGGTCGTTTTACCTTGATACCAACATGCTTCTCGGAATGGAGGTACATGCGTCGCCACGACCGCTCGGCGGCAGTCATCGGGAAGTCGGGCGAGTTTTCCGAGCAGCCGTTGCGAGGCCTCGTTGCCTTCGTCGCGTAACAAATGTGGCCATGAAATCGGATCCACGCGGCGAAAGTCCTTGATCAAAAGAAAGTCGTTGAGCCGGACGGTCGAACGTTCGTAGTCACCGACTGTCGCGTCGCCCCAGCCGTCTTCGCCGATCAGGTAGCAGCCGGGCGCGAGGCGGACGGGTGCCGAATCGGTCAGGTAACAGAGCGACTCGGACTCGTGGCACGCGTGTTTGACATTCTGACGCGTTGCCGCGATCGATGATCCGTAGAAGTCATGGTTACCCAAGACAAAATGAACGTCGATCGCGAGGCACTCCGCGATTCGGCGGAGTTGGAAAACGACATCCTCACCTTCGGAGATGTCGCCTGTGATCACGATTGCGTCGGGGCTCGCCGCGTTGACCGCGGCGATCCAACGATCCCACGCGGTGAGTTGCACGTGGTTGAGGTGAATGTCGGTGGCCCACAAGAGACGCATGCCGGCGGGTCAGCGTCCTAAGCGCTCGCCCCGGCCGCGGATTCGGCAGCCGCCGCGAGTGCTTCCGCCTTGTCGGTTTTTTCCCACGTGAATCCATCGCCTTCGCGTCCAAAGTGTCCGCCCGCGGATGTTTCCTTAAACACGGGACGACGGAGTTGAAGGTGCTCGATGATGCCCGCTGGATTCAGTGGGAAGTGTTCGCGAATCAGCGCACAAAGTCCTTCGTCGGTGATCTTTCCGGTTCCCTCGGTGTCGACGTGAACACTCACCGGTTCACTGACGCCGATGGCGTAGGCCAATTGGACTTCGCAGCGTTCGGCGAGTCCGGACGCGACGATGTTCTTGGCGACGTACCGTGCCATGTAGGCAGCACTTCGATCGACCTTGGTGGAGTCTTTTCCACTGAAGGCGCCGCCACCGTGCCGACCCCATCCACCGTACGTGTCGACGATGATCTTTCGGCCGGTCAGACCGCAGTCGCCGTGCGGACCGCCGACAACGAACTTGCCCGTTGGGTTGATGTGGTAGGTGATATCACCCTTGTCGAGTTCCGGCGGGATCGATGGCTTGATGACTTTCTCGATCACGAAGGCCTTGATGTCATCGTTGGTCACGTCCGGCGCGTGCTGTGCACTGACAACGACAGTATCGATCCGGACCGGCGTGTTTCCGTCGTATTCAACGGTGACCTGTGCCTTGTTGTCCGGCCGCAACCAGTTGACCTCTTTGGCGAATCGTGCCTCGGTGATTCGATTGATGATGCGATGCGAAAGCGCGATCGGCAGCGGCATCAATTCGGGCGTGTCCTTGCACGCGTAACCGAACATCAAACCCTGGTCACCGGCGCCGACGTCTTTGCCACTGGCGCTATCGGCGTCGACACCCTGCGCGATGTCGGGGCTCTGGGTGTCAAGCGAAACCATGACCGAGCACGTGTCGCCACAGATACCCATGTGGTCGTCGGTGTACCCAACGTCATTGATCGTTTGGCGAACGACGTCGGCGTAGTTGACTTTGGCTTTCGTGGAAATCTCACCCGCGATGATCGCGACGCCCGTGGTCACCATGGTTTCGCAGGCGACGCGGCTGGCGGGGTCTTCCGTCAACAAGGCATCAAGAATCGAATCGGAGATCCGGTCTGCAAGTTTATCGGGGTGACCCATGCTGACCGATTCACTAGTAAACAGAAAACGAGCGTTGCTCACGGGCGGGACTCCAAACGGCCGACGGTTCGGCCTTCGCGGGTTACACTGAGGGAAGATCGTGCTTCGGCGGATCCTCCAAACTTGGCCCAATAACGTAGTTCGCAGCGAGCGCCGTGAGAACCGGCAGTCAGTTTCGAGCCCGAAGATGTCTGATTCTCCCCAACGGACGCGACCCGCAGCAGATGGCGGGCCAGCAACAAATGACGGGCCAAGCGTCCGGTCGCGACGAACGCCCGCGATGTTGCTATCGCTTGGGTTTCACCTCGGTCTGCTCGTGACTTTGTTTTGGATGGCCGCGAGCGTGACCAAGGGTACCGGCGAGGTCGATCGGGAAATCGGCATCG
>JBCBLJ010000210.1:0-10900 GCA_038520195.1 Planctomycetota bacterium | reverse complement strand
TAACGGACTCCAGTTGTGAAATCAGATTCGAATGGCTGCAACCATTCGCGCAGCACTTCGACGAACGCTAGGTTACCCCACCGGAGAAGCAAGCGGACATCGCACGCCGTATTTTGTCACGAGGGATCCGCCTCCGCCGCTCGGTCGGATTTGCGGGTTTGCGATGTAACGCGGGCACGTGGTCGCCGCTCTAGCTGGTGAAGCCCCCACAATCTCCCTCCGTGTGTGCCAGAGGAATCGAAATGAATCCTGCAACCGCTAAATGCACGTTCATCATCACGCTGCTCGCCGTCTCCCTTCCATCGGTGGCCAACGGGGCGTGTGGAGGCAACGGCCGAGTCGCGAGACCGACCACTCACTTCCCGGCTCATGGGACGAACTACCGTCAATACCGGCCAATGCCGGCTCCACCGACGCATGCGATTCGCCCCCAGATGGTCGCTGCGCCACCGATTCAGCCTGTGCCACCGATTCAGCCTGTGCCACCGATTCAGCCCGCGGCTCGATCCGAGCGAGTCTTCGTGACGAAATCCGTTGCCGCATCCGCGGCAGCGACGCCCCACAAGCAGTTGCGCCGTCGCGACTCACCACCGAAGGTTCGGCAACGCGAGGTCGAAAAAATGAGTCCCGGGGATTCCTCGACACTCTCGACGCTGGCTTCATTGATCGAAGAAGCACCGGACTCACCGAGCGACCTAACGAGCGTTCGACTGACCGCGTCGCAATCGGAGTCGCATGTCGGCACCTGGGAAACGACGTTGCCGAATCAGACGCGCATCCTGCTGACGCTCAAGCCCGCCGGAGACTTTTCCTGGCGCGTTCTCAACCAAGACCGTGTGCTCACGTTCGATGGCCGATACCAGCTGCGAAAGGAACGGCTGTCCCTGGTTCGGGAGGGAGATGAACAAGAAATCGCCGGTCGCTTCCTCCAAACCGATCGCGGATTCGATTTCGTCTTGGACGACGAAGCACAACGTCTTCGGTTTGAGCGTCGTTAGCGAGTCGCACCCATGGTCTCAACTCGGCAGAACCCGTCAGTCGGAAACGGCCGCGGTCGTCGTTCTTGGCGCTTGCGTGTAGAGCCACGCGAGTGACACGATTGAAAGCACAAACACGCAGACGCTCACCCACTGCGAAATTGTCAAACTGGTATTGAACTGTCCGCCTTCGTCCACGCGGACCAGTTCCAACCCGAATCGGTTGACGGCATACCCGGCGAATCCGATTGCCAACAGCGCCCCATCTCGGTGAATAAATCGCGAGATGAACCAGAGTAAACCGCACAGCAAAAGCGCATTGGTACTGCTGATCGGCTGTGCGGCTCTCACCGGTAGGGCTTTCGCCGGCAGCTCTTGTGGTGAGAGCACATACTTGCGGCCCGAGACGCGCAGAGTCCAACCGGGAACGACTTCTTCTTCTGGAATCGTGCGGTCCGCCGTTTGGAACGGCGTGACGTCAAACTCGCCACCGTCGTAACGACTCCCCGCTTGGATACCGAGTTCCGCCGCAACGCTGCCCGGAACCACTTCGCGAACGCGACCGGTCGCCGGATCGATGTCCATCCCCAACAGTTCGCCGCTTTGAAGCTGTTCGTTGTAGACCGCGGTGATTGGAGGAAAGCGGAGTGACGCCCACCCGTCCTCACAGCGACCGCCATAACAACACCCATTCATCAAGCAACCGATTCGCCCGAAGAAGACACCCAGGAAGACGCATGGAATGATCGCATCCCCGAAGCGAAGCATCGGGATTTTCCTTCGGTACGCGAACCAACAAAATGCCAGGAATCCCCCGATCATCGAACCGTAAATGACCAGTCCGCCTTCAGTGAAGGCAAGGACATTGCGAACGGTTTGCCCGAGTGAGTCAGCCTTGAACTGGTCGAAGTACTGGATCACGAAAAAGGCGCGAGCGCCAACGATCCCGCTGATCAGGAGAAGTGGTGCGAGAGAGTAAACCCAATCCGGATCCATTCCCGCGCGGCGGACACGGTAGGCCGACAGCCCGACCGCGCTACCGATGGCGATGACGAGCATGACGCCGTAGCCACGGATGGCCATCCCGACGGGCTCGTTGTCGACGTTGGTCAGCTCAATTTGTGGCAGGACATAGACCACGGCGATCATGCCTGCCGCCCAAAGGATGCCCTCGGACCACAGCCAGTCGACGACCGTGGTAGTTTCGGTGTTCGATTCAGATGAGTCGCTGCGTGCGGAAGCCACGGGGGAGCCGGGGCGTTTCAGGGCCCAAACCAGTCGGGCAAAAAACCCGATGAGCAGCAAGCCGAACAGCCAACCGAAGCCGAAAACCGGTACCGACGCGATTTCATGCGGTATCAGCAAGAGTGTGCGTCGCATCGTGGGCAACCGTGACCGGGTGAGGACTTCGGCGGGGAAACGGGGATTGGACTGGACCGCCGCCGCACTCCTTTTCTACGCTCCGTGACCGTGCAAAGTCCAGGTCGCTCATCCGCACGACCATGCGGTCAAATGCCGCCCAGACTCCAGTCGCCTCCCTTTCGATTCACCATGATGACGATGTCCGGCCGGCTTTTTCAGTCCACCTTCGGTCCGACGCTCCGTTTTTCGGCGCTTTTCGCGTTCCTGATTGTCGGGGTCTCGATGAGCCCGCTTCACGCTCGAACTTTCCGGGTCGAAATCGAAATCCGCGACGAAGGCGGCGGTGAAATCTCAAAACACTTAGTGTTGTTCAAAGACGATATCGTCTATGACTTCGCACTCTCCGAACCCCACGATGTGACGGTCATTGACGGCGAAAGGGTGACGCTGATCTCGCGTCGCGAGCAGATCAAGGCGAGCGTTCCGAACGACGTGTTGGTGGAAGCGACCGCACGGGCAAAAGCAGACGCCGAAACGAGAGGCCAATCCGAATCACTTGGGCTGGCGGCGGAACCGCAGCGCAATGGCGCGACTTACACGCTGGCGTTTGATCATGGGGGTGGCCGGTACGGCTACGAGGTTTCCACCACCAAACCACTCCACGCAGAACAGGCGTCTCGCTTCGCGGAATTCTCCGATTGGATGTGTCGCATCAACCTCGTTCGGCGGATGGGACCGCTGCCACCCTTTGCCCGAATGAAGTTGTCTCGAGTGATTGCCGGTGACGGCGTGGTGCCGACGGAGGTCGCGTTGGACTGCACGTCAAATCAGGTCAAGCGAACGTTCATCTCGAAGTACATTTTCTCCGAGGAGTTGAGCCAAGCGGACGATCAGCGGATTTCGGAGATCGCCGGATGGATGCAGCGTTATCGGGACGTCCCCTTCGAAGAGTATCCCAGATAATTCCCAGACGCTCGGTCGCGCCGCATCACCATCTATGAGACTGCGTGCTCGGTGGCGTGGCTTCAACTTGCCAAACGCTCGTCAGGCGGCGACTCGTTCGCTGGGCACCGTCACTTTCAAAATGCCGGACGTCGAATCCAAAGCGATCATCTTGTCGCTGTCGATCATTCGTTGCACCGAGGCAAGCTCGGCGCGGTAACGCATGGTGCCCAGCATTTCGCCAATCGAACTGCTTCCGAAGATCGCCTCCCCGAGCATCGACACCCCGCTCAGCGGCTCGTCGTCCGGTAAGACAGTTTCGCGGATCGCCGCGAGTCGTCGTCCTCGCTCATCACCGATCGCGCCGCCTGGTTGGAACCCGCACACGTCCTCCAGCTTCGATCCGCTGGCTACAACCGTGGTCCATCCGGCGAGCCGCAGCAGGCATCCAAAGGCGTAGCTGACCTGGTTCTCATCGACCATTGCCGGCGCGACACATTCCAGAAGCGATCCCAGAACGCTGCGACGACAAACGAGGCTACTGAGGTATCCTCCACCGACCGAGTTTGCGCCGTCTACGGTGATCGGCTTGCAGAGCATTCCGCGGGTGTCGCGCCAGCCGCCGACACGCGACGATTGAGCTTCACCAACGATTGTGGGGACGACGGCCGCAACTCGATTGCTCTCAAACGGCTGCAACGCTTCACAGATCCAATCCGGCTTGGCCCTCAGTCCTGGCGCGATCACGTGCACGAATTGCGACTGTGTCGTTTCATAAGCGTCGCGAACCAGATCGACCAGATTTGACGAACGAGCGATGGCGAACCGAAGCTCGTCGCCGAGTTGGAAGGGATCGGTGTAGGTCCCGTTGTGGGCGACGACGACTTCGCAACCGGCCGGCCGATTCTCCAGAACGCTCAGTAGCGTTTCCTCAAATAGGGCATCATTCCCCCGGAAAGGGACGATGATCGAGACGCGTGGTATTCGCGGTTTCTTTGACACTGGACCACTCCATCGAGGCAATGTCACTCGGGATCGCGATTCGAAAGCGGTGCCGCTGCCAGGGGGATGGCGTGGGACACGTTCGAAGCTTGAGATAGGCGGCGAACAAACGGTTCGCCACCCGGTTCATCGGATCGCACGATGATCGATCCGGCGGCCGCGGTCCGAGTTTTCGAACAGTACTGAATCACGCCGCGAACGAGGCGCATAACCGTTAAAGTTTGCGCGATGGATTCGAGTGAGACGCCGCGGAAAGGGGGCACGCGAAAAAGGGGCAAGATTCATCATTGCCGCCACAGAAGAGGCCCCGGCCGTCAACGCAGAACAGATGTTCGCCGCCCAAAGCTTCAGTCGCCGTGCATTTTCCGAAGACGACCTGACAAGCGAAGCATCCACTGAATCCGTTCGAACTCGTTGAGCCACTCCTGCGTGACGCTTGCCAGCAATTGCGTGTTGACCGCTCCGATCCCGGTCGGGCAGCTCGGTCCCAATTGGGTTTCCGCCATGTGTCGGTAGGTCGCCAGGGTGCGATCGCCGTAGCGGCCGCACACGAAATCGTCTTCGCTCAGGAAGAGCACCGAGGGGACTCGGTGGCCACCGCACGTGGAGATCGAATCCGCGAACTCGGCGTGGTCATCTCGATCGAAGAACCGCACGAGAATACGTTCGTTCGACGCCGCGAAATGATCGAAGATGGGGCATTGGTTGATGCAGTCGCCACACCAGGCGCCGGCGGACACCAGAACTTTCATCTGTCGCGAAAAGCTTTGCAGTAGCTTGGTGTGCTCAGCGGACAGAGCGACGGCTTGATGAACTTTCTCCCACCGCTGAGCCTGATCGGGCGAAGCGTACTTTGCGAGGAAGTCCTTGTAGATGAGCCCTTGATCGAACAGGGCTGCGAAATCCATCGACATGTTCGAGACTACCGTTGATCCATGGAAACGAATTGTCGCTCGGTCTCGCCGGTATAGATCTGGCGCGGTCGATTGATTCGTTTCCCGGGATTCGCGTGCAGTTCTTTCCAGTGGGCGATCCAGCCGGGAAGACGCCCGATCGCGAACAGGACGGTAAACATCTGCACGGGGATTCCGATCGCCCGGTAGATCACGCCGGAGTAAAAATCGACATTCGGATAAAGCTTTCGCTCGATGAAGTACTCGTCCTTGAGAGCGACTTCTTGAAGCTGCTGGGCGACTTCAAAGAGCGGGTCTTCTCGGTTGATCTTTGCGAGCAGTTTGTCACAGCATGCTTTGATGATCGTCGCGCGGGGATCGAAGTTGCGATAGACGCGGTGTCCGAAGCCCATGAGTCGGAAGCCGCTTTTCTTGTCCTTCGCCATGTCGACGTACTTTTGAACGTTGCCACCGTCGGCAACGATTTGTTCGAGCATGTTCACGCACGCTTCGTTAGCCCCACCGTGAAGAGGTCCCCACAAGGCACCGATGCCGGCAGAGATCGACGCGAACAGATTAGCGTTGCTGCTGCCAACCATACGAACGGTCGAGGTGCTGCAATTCTGCTCGTGATCGGCGTGAACGATCAGAAGCAAATTGAGTGCTTCGGCGAAGTCGGGATCGACAAGGTGTTCGTTCGCCGGGGTGGCGAACATCATGTGAAGGAAGTTTTCACAATAGTCCAGGTCGTTGATGGGGTACATGAACGGCTGCCCCATCGACTTCTTGTAGCTGTAAGCCGCGATCGTTGGCAGCTTGGCGATGAGTCGCGCGACTGAGATCTCCACCTGATCGGGGTCATCGACACGCATCGAGTCTTGGTAGAACGTCGACAGTGCTCCGACGACACTGCTGAGAATGGCCATCGGATGCGCGTCTCGCGGGAATCCGTTGTAGAACGACCGCATGTCCTCGTGGATCATCGTGTGATGACGAATCAGGCTGCGAAAGGCTTCGGATTGTTCGGCGGTCGGTAGCTCACCGTGGATCAGCAAGTAAGCCACATCAACGAAGTCGCAGTTCGCCGCGAGGTCCTCGATGGGGTAGCCACGATAGCGGAGCACGCCGCGTTCACCATCGAGAAACGTGATCGCGCTGCGAGTGCTGCCCGTGTTGACGAAGCCCTCGTCGATCGTGACCAAGCCCGTTTGTTTGCGAAGCGCGGAGATATCGATCCCTCGTTCGCCTTCGCTGCCTTCGATCACCGGCAACTCAAGTTCCTGGTCGCCGAAATGAATCCGAACGGTCCCAGCGTCCTGGACCTCCAAACTTGCGGTTGACATTGCGTATCCGAGGCGAAAGCGATTGACGACGAAGGGACTGCAAGAGGCACTCTCGAGGCCCTGTTTCGGGCTGAATCCACTGACCCCGACTCTGTCAGCGATTCTCGATCGATGCCCCGCCACACCGGGCGTCCCACCGCTGAAGTGTAGCGACGTGTCACGCCTACCACAATTACGGGCCGTTACCGCAACACGTCCGACGGTTCGTGAAATTCTTGCAAAGAGCGATCATGGCGTGGCCACGTCGCCTCCGATGTGCAAGTGCATTTCACTCATTTGATCGGCAGCACCGACTGCTTGATCGGTTCACAACCCTGACAGTACGGATCGTCGTTCCGCTGCCGTCGCATGTCTTGGTAGATCGCTGATTGACGTTTCACGTCGGGCAGGCGGGCCTCCGACGGGCGGCAGGTTCGATTGAGTGGCCCGTGAAAGAGTCTCGTTTCGGTACGGTCCCAGCGGGTCTGCAGCGCCTCGGGGTCTGGACAACTTGGGTGACCGCCGTTCTCGACGATGTGAGGGATGAGGGCGACGATGATTTCGCTGCGGGTCCGAACCGTTTCGCGCCGCTGGAACAGGGGCCCAACCAGCTTGAAGTCACCGACCCAGGGGAGTTTCCGGATCACCGCGCGGTCTTCTTCTTGGATAAGGCCACCGATGATCATTCCCTGATGATTATTCAGCATCACGGACGTGTTGACTTCCCGTGTCGTCTCCTCGGGGAGCAGTGTGTCCGGATTGATCGCTCCGGTACTGACCTTGGGTTTGACTTGCATCAAGATTCGGCCGTCACGCGCGATCGTGGGCGTAACATCCAGGACGACCCCAGTGTCCAGGTAGCGAACGTCCTGGATGGTAGACGTCTGCGTGACGGTCGCAACGGCGAAACCAAGTTGCTGGCCGACTTGAATTTTCGCGTTCTGACCATTGACCACCATCACTTGCGGGGTTGCCAGTGTCTTCGCGTCGGTCGTGGTTTCGAGCATCGTTAGAACCGCGTCCAGTTCCGAACCATTGATGTCTGCGAAAAACACTGGGTTGGTGGAAGTCGCCAGGTTGTCCCCTAACTGCAGCGCACCGACTCGGAGGTCACCGCCAAAGAGCTGCTCGAAGTTGATTCCGTGCTCGTAGTTATCACGAAGCTCAATCTCGAGAACACGAGCTTCGATCAGCACTTGTCGAGGCGGCTGGTCGATCTGAGCGATGTAGTAATCGATCTGCTCCAAAACTTCGGGAATGTCGATCACCACGACCGATTCACGGGCCTTGCGATTGTCGAGCTCATCGACCGACGAGACATAGGCGTTGCCGACCGGAGAAAGGATGCCCTGAACCGTCGGCTCGATTACCTCCGCACGGGCAAAGTCCAAGGGGAACACACGCAACTGCCGCGCGTCGCGGGGCAGACCCTCGGCGGGGTAAACGAGCGTCACGTCACCATCCGTCTGCGTCGCAAGGTTGCACATCTTGACGATGCTTCGCAGCGTTTGCTCGGGTGACAACCCGGCCACGTTCGCCGTGACCGTCCCCGTCACATCGGGCGCGACGATGATGTTCAAGCCATATCCCTTGTGCAGGAGTTCGAACACGGAGCGGACATCGACGTCATCAACATTCAGCGTGACCTCGTTGTTGGCGACCTCCGTCGCGGTGGGTGGCGCAACACTGTTACCGAGGTTGAACGGCCACTGAGCGACGCGCGCCTCCGGTCGCGTTGCGAGCGGGAGCGTCGTCACGGGTGTGATCGCCTCGATGTTAGAAGAGCCAGCGTTGGCGACTTGCGCTGTGACGGGAGCGTGGCCGTCCGCGACGACGTTTGAAGTCTCGCTCGGGACGGCGGCGATCGCGGCTCGTGGCGTACCGGGTGCCGAAGGTTGCGGCCAAACCGGAGTCTGTGGCTCGTGTTCGGCCACGCCGACGGGTGCAGGCCTCGTCACGACTGACGGCGGCTCGTGAAGCGCGGTCGTTTGGGCGCCCGGGCTTTGGAGGACCATCGGAGATTCAGCCAACCGATTCGGCTGGGTCACAACCGGCGTGGCGACGACCTCGGTCGCTTGCGCGGGAAAATTTTGCGCAACGGTCCGCGGTTCGGTGGCCGTTGCCGGCGGCTTGATGATGTTGTCCGCTACCGAAGTCTCGACATCGACCGTCGTCGAGGATTGCGAACGGTTGACTCGCGAACCCGACGCGCTCCGTTGCTTTCGAGAGTCTCCATCGTGATATGATTCGGATTCTGTCGTGATTGCCGTCAGTGGCGCGCGAATGTGATCGGCCAGTCGATCGGAGGCGAGTGTCGGGTTCAACTTCTCCGGTGCCGGTGCCTGTACCGCCGTGACTCGCGGTGAACGGGTCGACGCAAACTGAACGGTGGCTTGAGTTGGATTATTGGTGGCCCGATCTTGCTGCTTGACCGCGACCGCCGAGGATTGCGCCGGGACGAGACGCGGCGCGGGCGACACTTGATTCGTTCTTGCACCCGCAGGCGCCAACTCGTCCGACTGGGTCGTCATGACAAGCTGGTCGGTCGACTCATTCTCAGCCGCCAATGATTCGACGATCACTTCTCGCAGTGTGCCACCGGACGCCACGCTTCGAGTGATCGGCGAGACTGTTTCTTCCTCCAGCGTCGTTTGCTCGGAGGGCTCCGGCTCAGACGGCGCGAGTGGTTTCACTTGGGATAGCAATCGCGCCGGCGGTCGCGTCACCACGAGCGGCTGGAAAGACTCCGCGGCTTGGTTATTGGGCGCGGACACTGTTGCGTCGTTGACGGCGATCTTCTTGGGACGCAGCAGCGTCACCACTCCACCGACCTCATTCTCGCGGTCGCGATAGGTCGCCATTTCGATTCGACGGCTTGATGCGGGGTCGGCGGAGATCTGCCGGCGCAGCGCCATGCGGTCCTTCTCGGCGACGACCATGGCTTGATAGACCGGCCTCATCCTCGCCGCCTTCTGCATTCGCTTGAAGGCGGTCATGCCGCTCAGCGTGATGCCGTGCTCGGTCTCCGTTTCGACCAGGCGATCGGTGATTCGCTGGCCAAACAATCTCGCTTCTTCGCCGCGTGTGGTCGCGGGAAAACAACAGGCGAACAGCATGATCACTAAGCAAACGCGAAGTGTTTGGCCGCGGGCGTGTCTTGCGAGGTTGGATGATTGCATCGAGATGGCTCGTCGACAGAGAGTCAAAAAAGGTGCGGCTCCAATGGGGGCGGAACCTCACCCGCAAGGTCGGATCGGTTCATCCGGTGGTTTCGGTTGAAACGCACGGTCCGAAGGCGCGGGAAGTACGAGTTGTCCACGCGCGTTTTCGTCAGGACCAAACTGTCCGGCGATACCCTCAGCGATGATGCAATCGACAAACCTTCACAACTGGCATCAAATCGATGCCGGATCAGTGGCCCAGCGCCTCGTGAAGCGTTTGTAGACGCACCGCAATCGTTACGATCCGTCCCGTCGATGCTTTTTGCGCCAGCAGGTGCGTCGCGGCGTTCGGTAGACGGTCGAGGGTGCGGTCCAGCGCCACTCGCCGGGAATCCACCCAGCCGACCTGTCGCCCAGCGACGCAAAGGATGCGATCGCCGGTGGATAGCCCGGCCTTCTTCGCTGGGCTGCCCGGGACAACTTCCTGGACTAAGCATCCTGTGAAGGTCGCCTTGACGCGGACGCCGAGGATCCAGCGTCTCGCTGCTCTGGGCTCGGCTTGTCTCTCGCTCGGTTCCGGCGATATCGCCTGAGAGACCTCCCGCGCGTCCTGAGGGACCTGCGGCGCGTCTTGCGCGGGAATCGGTGCTGAACCCAGAACAGAGGCCGTCATCAACCCAAGGATCAGACCGACGGTGATGACGACGTAACCGAGGACGGGGTTTTCAAACTCGCTATCGTTCATCGGCTTGCTCCACGACTGCTTGGCGCGAACCGGCTCGGTCGCCGGGGCCGACGAGGCACGTCGGCACCGTGCTAAGCGGGAGATTCGGCGGGCCGTTACCGAGCCGATCCGAGTTTTTGCGAGGCCACCGACTGCGCGAGGGCGAACACCAGTCGGCCGACGAGGCAGCAAGTGGCCTCTCAACCTCAGCGAGCTTTCTGTAACATTCCCGGCTTTCCGAGACATCCTCGACGCCCCAACCCCGAAAGACGCTCCCACCAATGTCCGGGCATCAAGCTGAATCGGGCGGAGTTTTCCGCTTCGTCATCAACAATTCGCTACTTCTGATCGCGGGTTCCGTCGCGGCACTGATCTGGGCAAATCTGGCGCACCAGAACGGCAGCCACAGCTACAAGGATTTCATCCATTTCGACGTCCGAAGCCTGTGGGGCGGCGGCGAATCCCATGCCGACGGGCATCCGCCCGAAGCAGCAAGTGGGAGCGATGTCGGCGAAAC
>JBCBLJ010000565.1:0-5645 GCA_038520195.1 Planctomycetota bacterium | reverse complement strand
TTGGAAAAACGGTAACCCGACGCGTGAGCGAGGGATTCCAGCCTTTCCCTCGCTCACGCGTCGGGTTACCAAGCAATTCGTTCCCGCAGCACTAGCGGGTAAACGGATCGGTAGGCTGCTTCGCGCCGCAGTACATGCAGCTCTGCCTCTTGCCCATCAGTTTGCGGCCACACTCGTTGCAGGTAGGTCTCTGTTCAACAGGAAGCTTCGCGAGCTTGCCGTCGAGTTTCCCGTCACGCAAGTCGATCTCGGTCACCCGCTTTAGCAAATCATCGTCGGTGTAGCCATGCTGCTCTTTCAGCATCGTCCACAATGCCTGAGTGATCAGAAACAGCTTTTCGACATCGGACTTGAGTCCTTCCGCTTGGCTGCGGGCGCGTTCGGCCGCGCCATGGGCATTTCGCCCGACCGTTTCCGCGTGGTCCGCGAAAGAACTACGTCCGAAATAGTACGGGGCAAAGAACCCGTCGAGCATGTCATCATCGCCAAACATCGGAACCTCACGAATTGGAAGGTGGTTCGCTAACAGGGGCTGGAAACGCCAACATGTCGGGGCGCGCTGCGAGAGCCCGCATCAGCCAACACTGATCAATCGATCCAGGTCGGCTCGCGGTCACCTGTCCGTGGCCTCGGCGCGACCAATGAATGGCAGCGAGATCTCCGGCGCATTCGTAAACGCGGACGATTCGCAGTGTTCACGTGTTTCCTGGTGAGCTGCGGAAGTATGCCGTCCAGCGTGTCTGACTTGATCAGCGGTGGCGAAGAAAGCGGACTAAATCGACTCTTCTTTATACGTTTCCTCCCTGACCGGCATCCTGGGGTGGGGTATCCTCCATCTACCGTCTATACTGTGCGGTTCCCCACCCTTTATGGACATTTAGAGGAATCCTGATGAAGTTTGCGAACGTTTTGTTTGGTCTCGGTCTGCTCGTCATCGCGGTCGCTGGTTGCTCGTCGTCGAATGAAACGACCGTTGTCGAGGCTCCGCCCGAGATGACTGCGGAAGATGAGGCGGCCTACGAGAAAGAATCCATGGGGAGTCTCGACGACGCCGACCAGAACTGACGCATATCAATTCCATGGGCAAATCGGCCCCATCTTTGTCCCATTTTCCTTGTGTTTTTTTGATCCCTGATCCTCCCGGAGAAAGTTATGTCCCGACGTTCCCGTCGCGGTTTCACCCTCGTCGAGTTGCTGGTCGTCATCGCGATTATTGGCATCTTGGTGGGATTGCTGCTTCCTGCTGTTCAAGCGGCCCGCGAAGCCGCTCGACGAATGAGTTGTAGCAATAATTTCAAGCAGATCGGACTTGCCATTCACAACTACCACGCCGCCTACAAACGCCTACCGATGCAAGCGGGCGGAACCTTTAACGAAGGAAGCGGCGGCAACCCCGGCGGTCAGAACTTGACCGATAACAACCGCCGCCGACAATCGTGGCTGATTGGCATTACGCCGTTCATCGAGCAACAGGCGCTTTGGGAGACCATCTCCAATCCATTCGAACTCGACGGCGTCCCTGGTCTGACAAGCGGAGACTACTCTGCGATGGGACCACGGCCCTGGGCAGGCAACTACGAGCCGTGGCGTACCCAGATTCCGACGCTTCGCTGCCCCAGCGATCCCGGCGAAGGCCGGCCGGCAATGGCGCGAACGAACTATGCCGCTTGCATCGGAGATTCCACCGACTGGGTGAATCATGGTTTTTGGCGCTGGCAGGGTGGCACGTGGAACCAGGGACACATTGCTCAGGCAAACGCGTCCAACCGAGGAGTCTTCTACAACCGTCGACAGATGCGTTTCCGAGACATCTTGGACGGCCTGTCCAACACGATTGCATGTGGCGAGATCGCGACGGACCTCGGAGATCGCGCGATCACGACCGCTCCCTACTACGGGATCGGTTGGAACACCATTCACAACAACCCGAGTGCTTGCGCGGACGACGGAACGTTGATCGATCCGGAACAGCCAAGTTTTTGGGATGCAAGCGTCGGCGAAACGAATCCGGGGCTCCGAAACAGCACTTGGAAACGCGGTTTCCGTTGGTCCGATTCCGTGCCGGTGTACACGAGCTTTAACTGCATTCTTCCACCTAACCGTGAGGTTTGCATGGGCGGGCGTGGTGACTTCGATGTTGGAGCGGTACCACCAAGCAGCCGTCACCAAGGTGGTTGCCACGTGCTGATGGCCGACGGGGGCGTGATTTTCATCACCGACTCGATCGAAGCAGGAGACGCACGTCACCCCGTGGTGAGAATCAACGGCGGCATCAACAGCTCCTTCCCAGGCACCAGGGCAGGCTCCAAGAGTCCGTATGGTCTATGGGGCGCACTGGGAACGCGAGCCAATCGAGAGACCATTGAAGAAGAGCTGAACCAGTAGTTCTTGCTCAGCCCTCGCGACTACAGTCCAACTCCGTTCGTCATCGGCGAACGGAGTTTTTTTATGCAAACGCCAACTGCGAGTTCGAGGTTTGCATCGATCATTCGTTTGCGTATTCATTGCAATGAAAATGATGATTCTCTCCGTTGGAATTCTGCGTCGACCTCTGCAACCTCGGGTTGCTGCACTCGCCTTGTTGGCGTTTCTGGTTGGATGCTCTCAGCCATCTCCGAAACCGGAAACGGCACCCATCGAGGATGGCGGAACCCTTCAGGCCGCTGCGGACGCGATCCGGGAAGAACGATGGGCGTTTGCAGAGGAGATTCTGCGTAAACGGATGATCGCGACGCCAGACAACTTGGAAGTCGGTGTTCTTTGGGTGGAGTTACTGTGTGGTCGTGGCTCGACGGAAGAGGCGGCCAACGAACTGCTGCGGCTATCGCGAGTACACGCCGCTGAACGCCACCTCCTATGCGCGCAAGCGGCCGAACTTCGCTTTGAAATGAAGCGATACGATTCCGCCATCGCGATCCTGCGTCAGGTGACAGCCGAACAACCCCACCGGCACGAAATCCGTAGCCGACTTGCGGAGATGCTAAACGCCCGTGGGCTCCGTCATGAGGCAAATCTCGAACTGCGCTTTCTGGCGGGTCGAATTCGACTCACAACCAAGGAATTGATCGCGCTAATCAACCCAATGCAAACCTGGGTGACGTTCGAAGATCGCCCGGAACTTTCCGACAGAGAAGCGATCTTGAAAGCAGGTGCACTCAATGTGGTCGCGGCTCTTCGCTCCCGCGGGGAGTTCCGCGACGCGTTGACGGTGCTCTCTCAGAGCGAGGAATTCGAGCGACGGCTGCCAGCCGCGATCGCCATGTACGGTTGGATGCTTGCGATGAATCAAGACGAGAGCTCACTTCGGTCATGGGTCGCCTCCGCACCTGAGTCCGCTCGCCAATACCCCGCGTACTGGCTTGCCGTTGGTAATCTCCTGCTCCGAGAGGACTCATCGGCGTCCATTGGATGTTTCATTGCCGCGCTCCGACTTGAACCGCATTGCGCGGAGGCGATCGAAGGGCTCGCTCAAGCCTTTCAACGACAGGGCCAGGCCGAAAGCTATCAGCGCGCGCGTCAACATCGTGTCGACCTGGACGAAGTGCGAGGTCTCGGCCGAAAACTTGCGACGACGCCCGATCCGATGCTCGACGCCGCACTCGGAATTGAGATGGGGCGGCTGCTCAACGCGCTTGGATGTCCAATCGAGTCCCTCGCTTGGCAAGAAACAACCATCGCACGTGTCTCGCCGGCCGCGCCGCAACTCGGGGTCTTGGCAGCGCATAAAGAGAAAGTGCTCGAGAGACTCCCTGAGGGACATGTCGAGTCTCTCACGTTGGTTGGGGTTGAACCGATGCCAGTTCGGGATCTCTTGATGACGGTTGCAGAGATCGCGTCCCGGTCGGTGGATTCGTTGCCGCCGAAGTATGTCGTCGGGGACGCGCCGGCCCAACAAAACACGCTGCCACGACCAGAGACTCCTGTCTTCGTGGACATCGCCGAAAAAGTCGGGATCAATTTTCGTTATCAGAATGCACCCGTGCCGGTCGAGAAAGCCTTCCGATTGTTCGAGTCGCTTGGAAGTGGGATCGCTTGTTTGGATTTCGATCTGGATGGATACACGGATCTCTATCTCGCGCAAGCCGGTGGTAGTCCACCCGACGAGCTCTCCCAACATTCGAATGTGCTTTTGAGATCGGTCTCCGGGCGATCTGTCGAAGTCACCCGACCTAGCTTGATCGCTTCATTCGGGTATTCACTGGGTGTCACGTGCGGCGATTGGAACCAGGATGGCTTTCCCGACATCGTCGTCGGAAACTTGGGTGTCAACGAGCTGTGGATCAACCAAGGCGATGGCACGTTTCGAAGTATCGAGCCAAGCTCCGAGTGGTCTTCCGGGATGTTCACCGCTTCATTGGGGTTGGCCGATGTTGACGGCGATGCATTGCCCGACATCGTTGAAACGAATTATGTCGACGATGATGCCGTCTTCAGGCCCATTGAGTACGACGGCTCGGGAAAGCCCATTCTGCTTCCTGGCCCCAAACAGTTTCGGCCTGCCGTCAATCGTGTTTTTTCCGGGGTCGGCGATGGAACCGCTCGAACGAAAACTCTTGGTGACGCGAACGCCGCGAGTACCAGCCTGGGACTGCTGGTAACGGATTTCGACGGCGATGGAGCGAACGAAATTTTCGTCGCCAATGATCAGAATCCGAACCAATTCTGGGACGCTGATGTGACCAAGGAACTGGCGCCATCACTCGGATTGGCGTATGGGACCGGAGGACGTCAGATGGCGTGCATGGGAGTTGCCGCGGCGGACTTTGACGGGAACGGGAGACTTGACCTCCACGTGACGAATTTCTTGGATGAGTGCTCCAACCTCTACCTGCAAAACGGCTCACATCAGTTTGTCGACACCGCAGTCGCATTCGGACTTGACCGTTCAACCGTCTCGAAAGTTGGCTTTGGAACACAGGCGTTCGACTATGACAACAATTCAACGATGGACTTGATCATCGGCAATGGCCACATCGAAGACCTACGTGATCAAGGGAAACCGTTCTCGATGCGGACCCAGATTCTCTCCCGAACGCCGGAGGGTTTTTCGCTCGCAAACATTCAAGGGGATCCAACCTACTGGGACTCGACCCACCTGGCGCGTGGGGTCGCGATTACCGACTGGAACCGCGATGGCCGCGTGGACGCCGTGGTGAGTGACCTGACTCACAGTGTTGCGTTACTGGAGAATCAAACCGAACCCGTTGGTCATTGGTTACACGTGCGTCTTGCCGGGACAAAGAGTGAACGCGACGCGATCGGAGCACGTGCGACTGTACGGTACGAAGGCGGTGCGACCCACGCTCAGGTACAGACGGGCGACGGTTATCTTTGTAAGAATGAGCACCGACTGTACTTTGGACTTGGGGACGCACAGTCCGCGACCATCGTCATCGATTGGCCGTCCGGCCTCACACAACGTTTCGACGATGTGCCAGCGAACGGTCGCTGGCTCTTGGTCGAAACGCAATCGACGATCTGGCAGGACTAAAATCGAAATCGCCACGATTGATCGAGAAAACGCTCATCCCAACGCCTTTGGCTGAATAGGTGCTCCCACGTGTGCTTGATCTCGACGCAAACTTACATGCGACGAAGAGGACTGGACGCGGACGAATCATCGAACCGGTCCGGCGGTTCAAGAT
>JBCBLJ010000313.1:0-8709 GCA_038520195.1 Planctomycetota bacterium | reverse complement strand
GGGACGAGCACGAAATCAAAGTCCTTGTTGTGACGAATCAACTGGCGAACGACTTGAGTCGTCGTCGCGGGATCCACATTTCGATCCAACTCGCCAACGATCAACATCAGATCACCCTCGAGTAAGTGCGCGTTCTCCATGTTGGAATTTTGCTTGTAGCTGTCATCGACGGGCCAACCCATCCACTGCTCATTCCACCAAATCTTGTCCATCCGGTTATCGTGGCAGCCACAGTCCGCCACCGCGACTTTGTAGAAGTCGTTGTGCCATAGCAACGCGGCCATCGCGTTTTGCCCGCCCGCCGAACCACCAAAAATACCGACTCGTGTCAGGTCCATTTGCGGATATTTTTCCGCCGCTGCCCTGATCCATGCGATGCGATCAGGGAAGCCGGCGTCGCGAAGATTCTTGTAACAAACGTCGTGAAATGCCTTGGACCGCCAGGCCGTGCCCATCCCATCGATTTGCACGACGATCATGCCGGCATCGGCAAACGAATGTTGACGGTAGCGCGACCGAAATGACTTGGGAACGTGGTGATCGTGCGGACCGGCGTAAATGTTTTCGAGTACCGGATACTTCTTGTCCGGGTCGAAGTCTTTTGGCCAGTGAATGATCCCCCAAATGTCGGTCTCGCCGTCTCGACCCTTCGCCACGAAACGCTCGGTCAATCGACGATCGCCGAATGCTTGGTCGGTGTCTTCTCGATCGAGTTCACAAATGAGTTCTCCGCTGGCGGAGTCGCGTAGTTCGTGTACGGGGGCATGATCGACGCGGGACCAGGTATCCACGAAATAGCGGCGATCTTGTTGAAAGTCGACCGAATGGGTGCCATCGCCATTGGTCAACACCTTGAACTCGCTGCCATCGAACTTCACCCGGCAAAGGTGCTCATGATAGGGGTCTTGGTCTTCGATCACGCCGACCGCGTAGAACCAAATTTCTTTGCGATCACGATCGATGGACTCGATCCGCTTCACGTTCCACTCGCCCTGAGTCACCGCGTTGATCAACGCACCCGTGGGTCGTGAAAAACGGTACAAGTGATTCCATCCGCTTCGCTCGCTCGCCCAAAGGATCTCGTCGGGACTCAGGATTTCGCGGACCGACTTTCCGCGATCCGAGTACTGAATGAACGTGTCGCTCGCTTCCTCGATCAAAGTTCGAACCGCTCCGTCGGCGACACTGACTTCGAGTTCTCGCAAAACTTGATGGCCACGTTGATTGAATCGCAGATAGAAACGGTCGCTTTCCTCCGACCAGCCTCCGAAATCGAGACTCCACTGATTGGCGAAGAGCGACTGCGAAACTTCGACCTCGCGACGATCGTCTACGGAATAGAGATGAACGGTCTTTTGCGGCAAGTCGTCGCCGGGTTTGCGATAACGCAAGTCAATCAATTTGGGCTGAAGTTGACTTTGCGGTGATGATTCAACGATCTTGATCGTCCGCTCCGGGGCAACCGTTCGCTGCATCGCGACAAGGTGGCTTCCATCGGGCGACCAACGAAAGTCGCCTCGATCACCTCGACCGGTCGCGAAGGTATTTGATTCGTTCCCGTTTGTGCTGAGCTGAAATTCTTTCCCGTCTCGGTCTCTGAGCCAGACGTTGTGATCACGCACGAATGCTTCACCGGAGTTTTCGTTTCGGGAGGAATCGTGTCGCCCCCAGGGCCAACGGCGAGTCGAATTGACTTTGACGTTGGCGATCGCGGCGTCATCCAAGAGGAGCCGATCGCCCGGCGTCGCAACAAAGCTGCCAAGCTCCTTGCCATTCGCCTTCAGCAACCAACTGTGTCCGACGAACGTATGTTGACGTCGCGATTCACCCGGTGGGATTTCTCCATAATCGTGCTTGCTTCGATCACTCGCGACCCAGATCATCGAAACCGGATGGTCCAATTGGTTTTGCACCTCGATGTCGACCGAACGATCACTCGGTCCGCTTGGAATAGCGGGAAGAAACAGCCGGTTTTGCGACTCCGGCTGCTCCGACTCCTTCACACGTTCCAGCTGGTAAGATCCGAGATCGAGACGATACCAATCACCGCGACGAATCAACAACGCGTCGTGGGAATCCGCCCACGAGATGCGTTCGACATTCACGGACGCGATGTTGGTTTCTTCCTCAAGCAATTCTGTGAACGCCTTTGCCAATCGCGCGGCTTCGAACGCAGTTGTTTTTGCGCGTTTTTCGACATCCACCAGGATAAAAGAAACTGTTTCGTCCTGGTTGAGTTGGTACCAGCAACGCCGACCGTCGTCCGACCAGTTGAGGGACGGCGTTTGTGCGAACGAGCTCGACGTCAGGGTCGCGCTGACTACGAGGGCAAGGCTACACAGGGCTTTCAACGAGAGTCTCCCAAGAGGACGTTATTCGATCGCGACGCGTGCCAAATAGATCGATGTTTTGGCGCGGTTTGGCGTCGCTTCGTGACCAGAATAGTAGCTGACCCAGAGTTCTCCATTGTGCCACGCCAAGCCCGCATAGCTGGTGTCGCCTCCCGACGGCAATGTGAGGGCTTCGCTCAGCGTCGCGGTTTCTTTGTCGAGCCAGCACAGGGAAGTACGGGTCTTTCCATCGTAGAGTCGGACCGCAGCCAGCAGTCGACCGTCGGGCAAACGGATCAGATGCGGGCCACCGATTCGGGAGTTGAGGGGACGCCATTGCCAACGGGCGTAGTCAGGAGGCGAGCCCAAACCCAGAAACCCCGTCTTCGGCTCACCGTCTTGCCGGAGCAAACAGAGCGCCGTTCGATCGGGTAGGAACACGATCGATGTCTCATTTGGGTAACTTCCAGGAATCGCCGTCTCGGGAGCGACGGGGTTGAACTGAAGTCTTTCATCTCCCTTGAAGAGCACTAAACCGCGCGTTTTTGCGAGCGTGAAGTAGCCAAAGCCGAACGCCCGATCCTCTTGCCAGGAAACTCGCCACAACCAGTTGTAGCGTTCACCGATCTCGATCGGTTCCTTCCATTGCCGGCCATCCGTGGACGTCCAGAGCAGCGTCTGATGGCGATTTTGGTCGCCGACTTTCAACGCTTCCGCAGCAATGATCATCAAACGGCCATCGGGAGTTTTGGTGATCTTTGGGTCCCGCAGGTCGCCGCTGTCTGATTGAATCCGCGCCGCCGACTCCCAACGATCGCCGTCGCGGGACGTTATGACGCGAATCGATCCATCGGGCGAAACATGCGAGTCAGCTTCTCTAAAGACGCAAAACCATCGGTCGCCGAATCGGATCAAATCGGTGAACGCGTTGTGTTTTCCTTTGTCCCAGATCTTTCGAACATCGAGCAAACGCATCGATGGCTCGGAACGCTTCGATGGCCTCGACTCCAGTCCGACCGTGTTGACGGCAATCACTCGGTAGCGCGGCGTCTTCGTTCCATCGGTGGACGTGTCAGTGAACTGCATCTGTCGAAGTGGCTGTAGTGGCGTATCGCTGTACTGAAGTCCTTGAAAAATCGGGCGTCCGAATCGGTTTTTGTTGTCTTCGGGAACTGTCGCTATCCGCTTGCCGTCACGCTCAATGATGAATCGCGCCAAGCCACTTTCGACGTCGGCTTCACACTGCCAAGTCAGGGTGTTTCCGTTCGTTCGAACGTCGGTTGGGCTTGGCGGTCGAGAAGCGTCTGGCACCTGTGTGTCGTTAACATAAGCCGTCCACCGCCTCGCGATGTCGCTGTTAGGAAGCCAAATCGCTCGGTTCATCTCGCCGCGAAAATCCGCTTTCTCGACGGCCTGCGTCTCCAGCACGGTTGCGAGCCAAACGTCATTCTTCGGCATTGGCCGCAGCGAATCGCCAGTGCTCTCCGGAAGGCGCGCTTCCAGACAAGCATCGAGCCACGGGATCGCCATGTAGCGTTGGTTGCCACATTCATGCGCGGTCAATGGGTCCACGGCGATCCCGATCAAACCGCCGTTGCCACGCACCTCTTCGAAGAATGCCTGGTTTGCCGGCCAAACCTTTGCGAACCGTCCATCCTTCACCGTGACGCCCTCCTTGGTGCCGGGGTTGCACATCATCGGTACGGACAACGCCGCCTCCGGCAGGATGTGAGGCTTGATCTCCAATCGTTCGGGGTTCGGTTTGAATAGTGGAACACCGCTTCGCAGCCATGCCGCGACAACGCGTTCTGGATGCAGCATCACCATTGAGCCGCACCAGTGACCGCCACCGCTGTGCCCCCAGAGCGCCCACGGCACTTCGCCTAGCTCTGGATGTCCCGATTGATTTCCGAGTTCATCCAGCCCTTTCCGAAACGCTTCGTCGGAACCATTACGCGGGTCACACCAAAGCTGACATTCGGCACCCTGCGGCTGTTCATAAGACGGCGCGAGCAGCGCGCACTGGTGCTTTTTCGCAAGCGCCTGCCAATGCAAGTCGAACGCTCCGGTCAATCCCGATTTACACGACCCTTCGCCACAACCATGTTGATGAACCACGACGCCGCGCAGTCGCTTTGTGTTCGGAGGTATCCAAACCGTGTACTTGACCGGAAAACGCAGTTCGCCGGACTCTTTTGACGCCTCAAAGCGGACTCGGTAATACGGCGGGGCGACGTCGGGCACGACATCGTACGGCGGTTGCTGGGCGCTCGCGACGAATGAACCGCTGGCGATAAAAACGAGGATGGCGAAGCGAAGCATGGGCGGGATGGGGGTGGGAAGCGGGCTGGGTTCACTGATGAGTGTAACCCTGTGGTGACAATCGCACGAATTTGCCGCCCTCTTTCTTCCAAAGCCCCGTGCGTCCGACGGTCTTACCGATGGCGGTGAGCGGCGCTGCCAAGGATTGGCCTGCGAGTTTGGCGGCGTCGTCTGGGGACACCGTAAAGAGCAACTCAAAGTCCTCGCCGTCACTCCAGGCGTGCTCCAGCGGTGTCCGCGATGACGCTTCGCTCAGCTTGATCGCGTCTTCGTGAATGGGAATGGCCTCCATGTCCAACTCCACACCGACTCCACTCGAGGCACAGAGCCGATCGAGGTCGAGCGAGAGCCCGTCGCTGACATCGATCGCCGCGTGGACCTCCACGAGTTGGCGAAGTTGTGCGGCCAATTCGAGTCGCGGTGTGCAGCGAAGATGACGACCGCCGATGCTGCCGCCGAACGCGCCGCTGGCCATGACAATGTCACCTTCCCGGGCACCGCTGCGGAGCCAAGGCTCCCCCGAGGGAACATGCCCAAGAACGGTCACGCTGATCGCAAGCGGGCCGCCATAGGTCGACAGGTCCCCACCGGCAATGGCAACACCGAATCGCTCGGCGGCTTCGAGGATGCCTTCATACACATCGCCGGCGATCTTGGTCGCATTGTCTTTTGGCAGGGCCAGAGTCACCAGCGCGCTGTCGGCGACGGCGCCCATTGCGGCGATGTCGCTCAAGTTGATCGCCATTGCCTTGTAACCAATGTCCGCCGGGTTCTGTTCGGAGTAAACAAAGTCGACGCCATCAATGATCTGGTCGGTGCAAGCGATCGTCGGATGAGTCGACGGTGCGATCACGGCGGCATCATCACCGATGCCGACGGCGACTTGCGGCAAGCGACGGGTTCGTCCGCGAAGGTAGGCGAGAAAAGAAAGTTCCACGTTTCGGTCAGTTCTTCAGTTGGTTCCGGGTTGGGTTTGCGTGAGCGGCTGACTTGGAGAAACACGATTCGGAGGAAGAATCGGCGGCGACTTCGCTAACAACTTCGCCTTCAAGTCGGGACTCGGCCGCACACCGTCGAATGTCAAAGCGAGTGGCGACGCAATGTCGAGCAGGCACACCAATGAGTCGTCTGTGATCCACTCGGGATGCTCGGGGTTTCCAACGGAGAGTGCATTCAGGGCAACGAGCTTGCCCAGATGGCGAACACCCTCGTCTGTCAGGTGAGGCGAATGGAGTCGGAGACTTTCCAAATCTTGAAATCGACTCGTCAGTTCCAATGACGCATCGGTGACGTCACAATCGGGAAGGCGAAGCACCTGAAGCTTGGAAAGACCGCCAAGTCTTGCAAAACCGACATCGGACAACCAAGTCCCGGCTCCAAAACAGGAAAGGCTCTCGAGGTGCCGCAGTTGGCGGATGTGAGCAACGCTTTCGTCGGTGACTTGGCTGCTGTGAAGCATCAGTTTCTTGAGATGGGGCATTCCCGCCAAGAAGTCCAACGGTGGGAAATCGATGGGAGCGAAACCAGTGCCGAGTGGTCCCCAAACTCCGTAGGGACGCCGATTGACCATGTCGACTTCGACCACAGAATGAAAGAAGTCGTCTCCCAACGGTTCTTGAATCCACTTTGGCAACCAGACGCCCACCCAATTGATCGGCGACATAGGCTCCTCTTGATAGTCGTACCGAACCGATCCGCCCGCGTCGAGAATGGTCGCGACCGCGCGTTCCTGTTGCTGCGCGCGGTGCAAATGCCTACCGAGAAAAAACGCAACCACGGTCGTGAGCATCAGCAGAAAACGCAAGCTGATTCGCGGACGAAACCGCCTGCGGCCCCGACGACCCGATTGAGCCGGTCTCGCACCGTTTCCCGCTTGTTGCATGCCACACCTCAGTATGTGATCCGGAGGCCCTCACCCCTTCCTTGCGACTCGACCCACGTGACATCGCAGTGATCAAGTTCCCCTGCGGGTCGCGACTGGATACGCTGCAGCAACTCTTCGAGTTCACTCCGCGGGCCGTCCGCGTCCAACAACACGCTGCCGTCGGGCTCGTTGCGAACGAAACCGTGAACGACGAGCCCTCGAGCATGATGCAACACGGTGGCGCGAAATCCGACGCCTTGAACGCGGCCGACAAACCGGGCGATCATTCGTTCCGACATGGGCGGCGTCTCGAAGGTCACTCGTGCAACGACGAATCGATCAGATCGTCGTCGACGGTCTCGGCACCCGCGAAACGAGTGGGGCGAAGCTCCGCGTCCATCTCCGAACCGTCACTGCTCGCATCCAAACGCTGAATCACCACCAGACACATGTCATCAAATGGCGGAGCGTCACCGACGTGCGCAAGCACCGCGTCGACGATGCGTTCTTTGATTTCCGCGCTGGTGCCGCCGCTGGACGTCAAGTCGCGGATGGCCTCGATACCGAACTCATTGTCGGCCGCATCCATCGCTTCATTGATCCCATCGGTGTACATCAGCATCACATCGCCGGTGTGCATTTCGAAGGTGACCGATTCGTAGTCCATTCCCTCCATGATCGCGATCGGCAATCCAGACTCTTCTTGACCGGGCTCGTCGATCACTCCCGATTGAGCGTGACGGACGATCGGTGCCATATGCCCGGCGTTGACGACCGTAACCGATGCGCTGCGGGGATCGATGACGACGAGCAAGAACGTGATGAATCGTTCGACATCGAGCGCGCTCATGCGATCGTTCAGGCGTTCAATGGCGCGAGCCACGTCGGGCTCACCTGCGAGACAAAACCGAGTCTCGGCGGATAGCTTTGCCATGAACATCGCGGCAGCAACGCCGTGTCCGACGACGTCGGCGACCACCACCCCGACGCGGCCATCGGCCAGATCGATGTAGTCGTAGTAATCACCGCCGATGTGATTGGCGGCCTGGTAGAAACTCTCAACGTTGTAGCCACTCGCGCTCGGCGATTGCTGTGGCAGAAAAGCCTTCTGCACGTCGGTGGCGAGCTTCAAATCCTGCTCGACTTCACGCTGATGAAGCGCTTGCTCGTGTAAGCGAGCGTTGTGGATCAGGATACCGGCTTGCATCGCGACGCCGGCCAACAAGTCGATGTCTTCCTCGACGAACTGGCCGCGGCCTCTCGTCGAGTCGATCTGAATGGCGCCGAACATCTTTCCATCGGCGTCCCCGAGCGGCGCGCAGATCATGCTCTTGATCGAAAAATCGGCGATCGACTCGCTGCTGTCGAATCGACTGTCTTCCATCGCATCGAATGACATGATTGGTTCGCCCGTGGACATCACACGGCGGATGATCGTGCGACTGATGCGAACGGTCTCGGTCTCGTCCTGCTGCTTGCGGGTTTTGACCCAACGAGTCTCGAGTTGATCGCCTTCGGCTTCCATCACGATGAAGCCACGGTCGGCGGATGGGAAGATCATGAACAGGCTCTCGAGAATCTTCGGGAGCACGTCATCCAGGGAAATCGTGTTGCTGAGATTGCGGTTGATCTCCAGCAACGCTTCGAGCTTCGCTTCCGGCGTCGCCCGCATCTTGAGTCCGTGTCCGGACTTTTCGAAGTCAACCTTCGGTGCGACGATCCCGGCTTCATCGGGCTCATCGTCGACCATCACGATGCCGAAGTTGGCACCGCTGAAAGTCATTTCGGATTCGCTGCTGAAGTTGGCGGCGAATTGTGGCACGTCTTCGGTGTGAAAGATCAATTCGATTTCGCTAATGCGAATCCGATCGCCTTCACGCAAAATCTGCCCGGCCGTCAGCAATTGGTCATTGAGGTACGTCCCGTTGCGGCTCCCCAGATCGAAGACCGAAAACTGTTCATTGTTGCGGACCACTTTGGCGTGGAAGCGACTGACCGCGCCGGCGTCGACGACGATGTGACAATCGGGGTGTCGACCGATCGAAGTCTCCAACTCGGAAAGCTCGAAACGCGTCGCACGCTTGTCAGCCGAGCCTGAGTTGGTGACTTCGATCGGTCGACACCCCGATTGTCACATCGTCGTCGACGCCGGCGCGGTCAGTCGCTTCCACGCCAAAAGATCGGAAACACACG
>JBCBLJ010000622.1:0-5192 GCA_038520195.1 Planctomycetota bacterium | reverse complement strand
TCCGATGGATGGAGAGTTGTACGGATTGGATATTTCCTTGCAAAACGATTGCCTGATCACCTGCACGGGAAAGACACACGTATGGTCACTGACTGACCTTCCAATAGATCGCAGCAATCTGGGATAACGAGCCTTTGACGTCGCGAGGGACGAGCCGACGTTCAAACGCTCTGTTCAAGATGCCCGACTAAAGTGTCTTGCCGTGACACCCGGCTACGGGTTTTGCTTTCGCGGACTGTCGGTGATGAGACTTGAAGGGGTATGGACACTCGCTGTCCGGCTGCCTTAGAGTCCTCGCTTGCCACCGTCGATCAAGCCAGTCCTTCGGCCCCGTTGCAGCGTGAGGAATTCCAAACTCGCTGCTGCGATCATTGCGGTAGCGATCGCCTGACTCTCACGGATGACCAGCCGAAACCTAGTTGGCCGGAGTTGTTGGGACTCGACTCGGGGTGTAGCCCATGGTGGTACGCCGAGAGCCAAGAACGCGACGACGAACGTTTTTTGGGACGAGGCGATAGGTGAAGGCTTTTGGTACGTCGCGCAGGTCCTACGGCCAACCAAAGTGCAAAAATGGCGCAACCGAGCGAGAAGTTAGCGGTCTGCCCTTTCTACCCGGTCTCGAAACTCCGGCCGATTCAGCTGGCCTGAATCAGTACGACCAGTTCTAATAGAGGCGGCTCTATCGCACTCAAGCGTCCGCGACAAACTTCAACGCACACACCTCCGGAGAGATCGCGTTTCGTTTTTACGCGATCAAATCCCATCCGGAATCCTATACGTGACCGATCGCGTCAATCCGTATTCACCTCCCAACAGCGCTGATCCACATCAGTCTTGGTGGTCACGTATCAAGGCGATCTTCAAAGGGCGACCGTTTGCTACTCGGATCGAGTTCAGCAAAGGCGGTTCAATCATCTGCGGTGGAATCGCATTCTTTGTCGACCCATATGATGAAAAAACGCTTTACGCCGGCTCGCCATCGACGGATCGCTCCGACCAACGATTTGCGCTCATCGCGAGGGAAGCCCTACGCTACCTACCGGATCTCCTATCTCTGCACGGAGAATCAATTCCGGCGGTCGATCACCGACGCCTGGTGGTGCGCATCGTGAACGACTACTCCGGCATTTTTTCGGACTATTCTCGGGCGGTCGAAGTGGTGCCGGCACCGTTGATTAGTGCAATCCAAACGGCTCCTGTTATAGCGGGCGAGAAACCATCGGATGTACGCGAGTCGCCGAGCTGAATCGTTGAAGTGGCCAGTCGATCCGCAAGCGTCATCGACGAGAGCACTCAATCGGTCTCCGGACGATCAAGCAAGACTTGGATCTGGGCCTGCACGTCTTGCACCGAATGAAGTTGGTCCCCCAGCATCATCTCGCCTCGACAGCAGGGGGCCAGCAAATGCACGCCCGTCAACGAAGGATTCTCGGTGAGGTGGGCCGCGATCTGTTGGAGACCGTCGTCGACGGGACTCAGGAAAACGATGTCGAGTACCGTCGTTGGCAGCGACTCCAGTCGCTCCCTCAGATGGTCGATGGATGAATCGATAAAGGCCGCTTCAAAGGGGTCCCGCGAGGCCTCTCGCGTCTGATAGAGAGACCCGAATTCCGTAGTCTCCTCTAGCGGATTGACGATCCCGATAGGGCTTGGTTGGGTCGTTTGATCTTTCATTCACGCACTCGCGGATCGGTGTTGTCCCTATAACGAATACGGCGTGATCGGAAGGACGCGCAAAACGAAATCTCTTAACGGCACTGGGTCAGCAAGAATGGTGTGCAACGTAAGGGCTGAGCAGACCATCGACCCTAGCACGACTTCGCCTGCATCATCGGTTTTGCGACGAAAGCGCATCATCGCGGAGGGACTTCCGTCAGCATTCCCCACGCCGCTTCTTTATGTCCATCGAGACTGAGACGAATCCGTGGGCAACAACCGATCCGAAACCGCAGCGCAAGTCGTCGCGTTGCGACGCAGAATCCAACTCGCCCCCGCAAGGTTTCTCCAGTCGAAACCCGAACCTCGCGTTCGATCGGCTTGTCGAGAACTCGACTGCCTCTGGTTCAGAAGGTTTGGCGATGACGATGAAACTGAATAAATCCGACTTGAAGGTTGAAACGATGCGCGGAACGGGGCCGGGCGGCCAACACCGCAATAAGACCGACTCGGCGGTGCGAATCACCCACCTACCCACCGGCATCTCGGCCTATTCCGACGAGCGTTGGCAAAGCGTTTCGAAGCGCAAGGCCCTGGCCGAGTTGAAACGACGTCTCGAAAACCGCAAAACGGAAAAGCTTGCGGATCAGCGCAAGGCGGTCCGCGACGAAAAAGTAAAAAATCCCCAGAGCGCGATTCGCACCTACAACTTTTGCCGCGGCGTTGTCAAAGACCATCGCACTGGCAAGTCCGCCAGTGTAAAAGATGTCGTCGGCAAGGGCCGCATCGATCTACTTCACTAAGCCACCACCTCATCCATTCCAGCGATATGCGAACCCTACCGGAAGCCGCCGCCGAAATCGAAGCCATCGTCGAAGAATGGCGGGAACGGTTGCTTCAAATAGATGCCGACGCGGTCCACGAGAAACCGGACCCAAGTCGATTTTCGATCTCAGAGGTCGTCGGACACCTCATCGATTCGGCTTGCAACAACCATCAACGATTCATTCGAGCACAGGCCGTCGAAGAATTGGTGTTCCCGAAGTACGACCAGAACGCGTGGGTCCTCGCTGCCGGGTATCGGCAGGCGTCATGGGAATCACTGGTGCACCTCTGGTACCACTACAACCGCTTGATTGCCGTGGTGGTCCGAAATGTTCCGCAAGATCAACTCTCGACGCCTTGCACGATCACACCCTACGAAACGTGCACTCTCGGCTTTTTTATCGATGACTACGTCGTGCACCTCCATCACCATTGCAACAAGTTGGCGGAGCGGATCAGTCGTTTATGAGCGCGACGTTTGCGTTCGTGCGATTAAACGTGTCCATGCACGTTCGGGGACACGAAGCGATGTGTCGCATGCAAGAACGGCAATCAAGAGCACGTTAGCGATCAACGACGCGACGGTTGCCGCCGACTCATAGCCAATCACGTTTGCGAGCGCTGCGATCACGAAAAAGACGAATGTCGTATCCAACACTGATGGAACTCCTGTTTCGAATGCACAAGATCGACTCGGTCTCGACCTGACCTCAAAAGCGAATCCCGTGCCCGAGTGTGACAGGCTTTGCGACAAAGATTTCGCTTTGCAACGACCACCGAGCACGGGTGAGATGGAGGGGCTGAAGTCGACCTTAGCCACCGATAGAACGCCGATAACCGTCAACCTCGTTGGGTCGACGGCCCGTCGGTCTTGGACCATCTCAACGCCGCGTCATTTGCGTTGCACAAAGAACGTGCAGCGTTGCACGCACCTTTCAGAAAAAGCGCAGTGGTTTCGATCGACGCGACTTTCTTTGGCAATTTCGGGAAGGAGTCCGACAACAACCGTTGTGCGCTCGCAATGGCTTTGTCGGGGCCCCAGCCCCACTACGAGCAGGTCCTCAATCCCAGCCGTGGCTCGATCGTTTGTTGCTGAGATACGATCACGCAGTCGGCTGACGAGCCTCTTCGCGAAGGACCGCATCCAGTCCACTTCGCAGATGAAAGTCCTGCTGCGGGAACGGAATCTCAATCCCTTCCTCCGTGAATCGTCGGACGATTTCGTTGTGCAGCTCCGTGGTGACGGCGATGCGATTGCTTAGATCGGGGAGGTACGCCCGCAACATCATGTTGATCGTGCTGTCACCGAACTGTTCCACACTCGCGATCGGTGCCGGATCGGACATGATGGCCGGATGTTCCGCCGCGACCTCCAGAAGAATCTGGCGGGCCTGTTCGGTATCGCAGCCGTAGTTCACGCCGACGGGGATCACTACTCGATTGACCGTCGCGCTGAGCGTCCAGTTGAGAATCGTTCCGGTGATCAAATTCTTGTTCGGCACCACCAATTCCTGGCGATCCCAGTTGGTGATCGTTGTCGCGCGGACATGGATTCGAGTTACGGTGCCGGTCGTCCCATCAACCGTGACGATGTCGCCGATACGAATCGGTTGCTCAAACAGTAGGATGACGCCGCAAACGAAGTTGGCCACGACGTCCTGCAGACCGAAACCGAGACCGACACTGAGCGCGGCCGCCATCCAACCGAACTTTTCCCAGTCCAGCTCGAGCACGTTAAAGGTCAGCATCGCCGCGAACGCAATGACTCCATACTGCGCGAGCGTCGTGATCGCGTTCCGGGCGCCCGATTCGAGTTGCGTCGAGCGCAGGACCGCCAATTCGAGCAGTCCGGGCAGGTTGCGCACCACGAGATAAGACACCACAACGATCAGCGTGGCTTGCATCACCGAAAGAAGGTTCAACTTGCTGAATGGAAGCGTGACTTCCGCGAGGACTTGATCGAGAGGAAAGATTCCCGTCCAGAAGAAAAGCACCGTCGCCAGAACCGCCAACCCGCACACTAGACGTAGCAGGGAACGCGTTTGTCCCCCGAGCGATTTTAGATCGAGTTCATCCTGAAGGTCCGCGTCATCGATGCAGAATACTTCACTCTCACCCTCGTCCTCTTCCGACGACTCTGCCAATGCCCGAGCCCTGCGCCGCTCCAACGCTTCGGTCAGAGCGAGCCGTCGTTCCCGGATCATGAACCAGCGCCGAGCAAGCGCGTAGATGATCTCACCGACGCCCAGGATCGCAAGCGTGATCACGATCCCCAGGCCAAGACTGTTAGCCGTCACGAGGTAACCGAGACAGGCGATCGCCGCGAGCGCGATCGGAATGCCAAAGACCATCGGAAACCAAAGGTTTCTCCATCGCGTCATCAGATGGTTGGGCACATCTCGTCGAATTGTTTGTAAGATTCCATTGCGACCCCGAAACAGACTCCAAAGCACAAACAGGGCCCAGGCATTACTGGCCAAAAACGTGATCCGGCTCACGCTACCGAGATACCTCGACGCATCACCGAAAGAGCAGCTGTACGAGAGCAGCAGCGCCGGCGCGTAGACAATCGAAAACTGATACAGCGCGGTCTGCACTTTCGCCAATGGCTCCGGCGGCCAGCCAAAGTGGGCTTCGCCCAATCCGTCCTTGCGACAAACGACGATCAAGAATTGGGTGATCATGATGACCCACGACGCATGCCACAGGCC
>JBCBLJ010000577.1:0-5505 GCA_038520195.1 Planctomycetota bacterium | reverse complement strand
CGGCCGGGCGTTGGGGCTCAAGGTCATCCGTGAATATCCTGATCGAGTTCCCAAAGCGACGGAATTCATCGACGACATGCAACAGACGACACCGTCGCTCCCCACGTAGGCGTGTTCACGTTCAATGAGCTTCGAAATCATCTGTTGCATGTCGTCGATGAATTCCGTCGCTTTGGGAACTCGATCAGGATATTCACGGATGACCTTGAGCCCCAACGCCCGGCCGTCCTCGAGAAAGGCCTGCGTAAAGTATTCCGCTACCTCGTAAGGATCGTCCGGGTTGGCGACCGCACCTTTTTCGACCTTGCCACTTTTCTTGTCTGCCTTGAGTCGACGCGCGGCCAACTGCATTTTGTCTTCGCCGAGTCCGTCTGCGGCGGCATCATCGGTCATGTGTCCAACATCGGTGATGTTCATCACATGCCAAACGTCGAATCCACTTGCCTCGAGGAACCTCCGCAACAAGTCGGCGAAAAGAAATGATCGGAAGTTACCGACGTGAGCAAAGTCGTAGACCGTCGGGCCGCAACTGTACATTTTGACTTGGCCAGCGGTGCGCGGCTCAAATTGTTCCACTTTGTTTGTCAGCGTGTTGTAGAAGCGGATATCCATCTCGGGCCTAATCCCTCTTGAGTTCATGGTTTCCGACGAGTCCACAGCGAATCAAGGCACGCTGTACCATCGCCAGTTCTTGTTGTGCCTTGGCAACGTCGGCAGACTCTCCGAGGCTAGACGTCCGTCGTGCGGAGGCACGCGAAGTGACAAAAGGTATCAGCAGCGGCGAACGGTCAGCTTGGCTCGATGCCTCGGATTTCTCGGGGCTTTTGATCTCCTGGGAACCTTCGATGGAATCCCTCGAAAACGCGATCATGGTGATTCCCCAACTTGCGAATTAGGTTGTGGAGCTTCGGTGGGTCGCGGACCCTTCAAGTCTCGCGGGTCCATCGGTCGATCGAGGCAGAGATTTTTGACGTTCGGCGGCAGGATCTCTTCGATGTCGACGAAGTCAATCGTGACATCCTCGAGTGTGTAGAGAGCGTTGAGTGTGTTTTCCTGTTCGAGCTGGAGGGTTCCTTTGACGTTGACGAAGAACGCAGGGCTTCTCGGGTCGACCTTTGAGGCGGGAAATGGATGATCGTGGCAATCGACCAGAACGCTAAATTCATGCTTTGCGATGGGCGAAAGCCCACAGCACCAAGCGACGCCGCCATAGCTTGGCAGCAACAGGAATTCGCTCACCTCTTCCTCTCCTTCCGCATTTTCACCGAGTCCCGATGAGAGCAGGAATCCGACTCCCGGTAGCTCGACTTGCGTTCCCTCGATGGATATCACCGCCGGGTCGAATTGGGGATCGAAGCCGGTATCCGGACTCTGCTTCACAACCGTCTTTTTGATGTCCTGCCACAATTGCGGCTCCGACGTGTTGACGGTATTGAGGACGTCGCCGGCCGAGTTCTGCCAAGCGGGAAGAAACGGCGAGCTCGTTTTGCTCCAATCCAAGAACAGCATGCTGTTCCAGATCACGATCATGATGATCGTCAAGACTCCGGTGATGATCGTTTGCCTCTTCATGGCGTAGCCTCGTCGGGAAGCGATTTCATGTTGACGATGTCCTTGTCTCGGTTGTCGTCGTTTCGTCGCAGAAAGCGCTGGTAAAATCCAACGGAGACGGTCACCAGCAAAACGGCAATGAATGGGTAGTGCCACATCGGTACGCTCGACGCAATTCGCCCGAGGTTGTTTCGTTCAATGCGGTTGCCGAAGATCATCGGCACGCAGCAGTCTTGCACTTCGAGTTCGTTCTCCGCGATCACCGTCGCTTTGTACTCATAGGATGCGAATACAACGTGGTTGGCGACTAGTCCGCCCGCCAGTGCCACTGTCAACAGGCCGGCGCCGTAGAACGCTGCAGTGCCGAATCCCATGCTTCGGCGAATCGCGTTCAATTCGCCGAGGTTTGTCGCTGGACCAGCGATCATGTACGCGAGCATTGCGCCTGGCATGGCACCACGCATGAAGAGTGCCCACACAATCGGGATGGTTGGCACTGAGCAGGTGTAGACGGGGATACTGATCAGGATGACGAGTAAAAGCGTCCATCGACTTCGAGTGCCGAGGTAGGCCTCCGTCAGTTCGATTGGGAGAAATGCGAGCACCAGGGCTGCCACGGAGAGGCCAATCGTCAGATCAACACTCACCTCCGCTCCGAGGTCCCAGAATGCCCAGCGCATGGCTCGGCCGAAACGCGACTCATCGCCGGTGCTGTGGACGTGGTGCTCATCTTCCTGCTCGACCTGATCGACGATGGAATCGAAGTCCGTGACGGGGCGGCTCTCGTCGCGGAGCAGCCGGTTTCCGATCACGCCGATCAACACGGAACCGATCAGGGCAACCCCCGCATACGTCACCAGGAACAAGGGGCCGAGCATCATTCCCACCATCACCACGGACACGGGGGAGATCGCCGGCGAGCTTGTCATGAACGAAAGCGCCGTCCCTCGGGCTGCGCCCGCCCGATGGACTCCCACGCCGAGCGGGATCACGCCACAGGAACAGATCGGGAGCAACGCTCCGATACCAACGGCATTGAGGATCGGCTGGACGCCCCGATCGCCCAAATGATTCGCGAGCGATTCCCGCGAGACATACTCTTTGATCAAAGCCGCGGCGACGTATCCCAGCACGACGTACGGTGCCGACATTGCTAGCGCCATGAAAAGCGAATTGAAGAAGAGCGATAGGTAGTCCATTCGATTTTCTTCAGCCGGACCAAAAGGTCGCCAACTTGAGATGCGGTGACGATGCCGTGTTTTGGATCAGTGCTGCAACCGTTTGGCGTCGCTCGTGTACGAGCTTATGCCCCATTCTCTTCGAGGCGTCTTGTCGCGGCGTCGGCGTGTCGATCAGCGTGGAGATGCGAGTGACTCGCCAGGCTTGCTTAGGTACGCCGGACCCTCCGCCGTTCATCGCCAAGACTCCGTTGCCTCATCCTCACCGAACTCCAACTCGATTAATGGGAATGGGTCGTCGAAGCTCGCCCACGCCTTGGGTCCCTGGGCAAACTCTGAGTCGGTCAACAAGCAATGATCAAGTGCTTCGACAATCCTTGCCTGGTCCATTCCGTGTCCGATGAACACCAACTCTTGGTGACGGTCACCGTGGGGGCCATCAAACTTGGCCTTGATCGCGGCGATCGAGGACTCGTCGGTCGGCCATTCGTCCTTTGGCGCCGCCGCCCACCAGAGGCCGCCGGGGTTCATGCGGATTGAGCAACCCGCCTGGGACCAGTCATAAGCCCAGTTGTGTCGCGATGCGATCCACATCAGGCCCTTGCTTCGCAAGACCCCATCCATGGCCTGCCCTTCGCCAAAACCTCCGTTCATCGCCTCCGAGAGCCGTGCGGCGTGAAAAGGTCGATGACGCCGGTACACGAAGTGACTGATCCCATACTCCTCGGTCTCAGTCTGTTCCTCGCCACGCGGAACTTCCAACCAGCCCGGCGAAGACTCTGCCTCACCGAGGTTGAACCGCCCGGTTCCCATGATGCTTTCGAGTGGAACACGGCTTTCTTGCGACAGAAGCAGCTTCGCGTTTGGGTTGAGCCTTCGAATGATCTGTTCGAGCTGCTCAAGTTCGAAGGGTGTTACCAAGTCTGTTTTATTGAGGAGGATCACGTTGGCAAACTCGATCTGGTCCACGAGCAAATCAACGATGTTGCGATGATCCTCCTCGCTCACGCCGAGACGTCGGTCGGTAAGGTCGTCCCAGGAACCAAAGTCTTTGAAGAAGTTGCCCGCATCGACGACCGTGACCATCGTGTCCAACTGGGCAAGATTTGAAAGACTATTGCCGGCCCCATCTTCAAACGTGAAGGTTTCCGCGACTGGCATTGGCTCGCTGATACCGGTCGATTCGATCAAGAGGTAGTCAAACCGCCCTTCACGCGCGAGTCGGGCCACCTCGATCAGCAAGTCCTCTCGAAGGGTGCAGCAAATGCAGCCGTTGCTCATCTCCACCAGTTGCTCATCGGTTCTTGAGAGGTTGGCGACCCCATCACGAACGAGAGCGGCATCGATGTTGACCTCACTCATGTCATTGACAATCACAGCAACTCGCATGCCGCCCCGGTTTGAAAGGACGTGGTTGAGTAGCGTCGTCTTGCCGGCTCCGAGAAACCCCGAGAGCACCGTGACGGGAAGTTGCACTTGCTGGCTGGATGAATTCATGAGGCAGTTCGACCGAGAGGTTTGAAACGATTCAGAAGCACCGCGACGCGACAACCGGAGTTTGGAGCACGCTCCAGTCCAATATCGAGGTCATCGCAACTGCAATCCAACTGCAATTATCGGCTCGCGGAACGGTTTTGATCTCGTCCGCCGCACGTGCTCACAGCAACGACTCAAGCTTGTCGAACTGCTTTGAAATCTCTTTTGAAATCTTGTCAATATCGACGCCTTCCTCCCCGTGGAGTGTGCCATCGAGTTCTCCGAAAGAGTCCATCAGAGACTCGGTGATCTCTCCGATGCCGGATTTCGCTTCGTCAGACAAGCTTGCCCTGGTTGCAAGGCCGGGGAGCGACTCAATGAGGTGTCCAATCTCGTGGAGTTCCGCGTGGGCATCATCCGGTTTTCCGGTCGCGAACGCATCGATGATTTTGCTGCCCATCCCCTTGAGTTCATCCACCGCATTGCTCAGGCCTTTTTCGGCATCTTCCAGGTGGGATTCATGGTCGTGGTCGTCGTGATCATCGTGGGCGTGGTCGCCATGATCCTGGTCGCCATGTTCTTCGGTGCCATGTTCTTCGGTGCCATGTTCGTCAGGGCCGTGGTCTTCTTCACCGTGGCTCGTTTGGGCGTCGTGATCATGATCGTGTTCGTGACCATGGTCATGTTCTTCGCTCGGCGTGTTTTCGGCTAACACATCAGAAGTCGGTTCTGTCGTTGGGCCGCAGCCAATGACGACGACAAGCAAAACCGTAGTGAACGTCAAACAGGCGGTCTTCATGATTTCTCCGCGGAGCGGATGTGGATTGAATAGACAACAGCGAACAGCTCGCCCCATGGTCCCGGCGTCGTCCGATCGAGCGAGCGATCGATGAGCCCAAGCGGGCTCGCAGTGGAACCGAAGCTTCCGCGGAGAATATCAGATGCAATGCGTTTGCAAAAGCAGTGAAATTGCACGACCGAGTCAGCTGAACGAGGGGAGCCGGGCCTTGATTCAAGACGGCACCGGTGTGTGGCGTGATGTCAAACAGCGGGGGGAGTGGCCTGTCGGTGAGCGGGCCTGTACTTGCGTGCCAGACGCGTCTTCAAGGTTCAGCATTGTTTGGGTCGATGCCAATGGCGTTCGTGTCCGCTAGACTTGTGCGGCACTCACCGTGCACTTCCACTTGCGAGCTCGGAACACCGATGCGGCGTGGACGCCACCCAGGAGTCGAGACAGACGGACATGTCCTCGGGAAACGATCAGCTGATTCGGGATGATCTTCACGCGCGGGGGCTTCGG
>JBCBLJ010000152.1:0-13151 GCA_038520195.1 Planctomycetota bacterium | reverse complement strand
TTTGATTGTGATCGCTGCATTTCGGAGCGACGCGCGAGTTCACCGGCGATCTTGTTGGATTGATCGATCAGTTTGAGCTGTTGTTCTCGAAGTCGTTCCGTCCACACGACATCAATTCACTGCTTTATTACTCAACCTCCGAACTTCGCTCGCTCAAACGAGACCTCGATCGCGAGGCTCAACAGGTCTACCAGATGCTGAGACATCCGCAGGAAGACGTGTGGACGGAACGACTTCGAGAACAACAGCTCAAACTGATCGATCAATCCAACAAGATCGCCGGTGAACTCGCGCGTCGCTCCGAAATGCAGCGATCACAATCAAAAAACTAGTTCACTTGAACTCGGAACAGGAACGCGAAGGCCTCGTCGCGATTCTGGCCGACGACGGAACCAGATCGTCCCGACCGAAGTCAACGTTGGCGCGGCGGTTCGTACGGATTGTCCGAAACAACTCGTTGCGGTGCGGCAACCACCGCGTCCTTCGGCTTCTTCATGCAACGGGGACAGATCGTTGTAGTCTTCGCGATGATTCGACCACAGTAGGGACACGGAAAATCGCCATCGTCGTCATGTTGCGATTCGGACAAAACTCTTCCTGCGTTCACGTTCCTCCCTTTGCCGCTTTGGGGAAGCCAGTGGGCAATGAAAATCGGTGTCAGGATTTGAACGATCGGGATCAACAGCGCCGTGGTCGCCGCCGCGGGCACCAAGGCCGCAAGGATCACCACAGCAAAAGTGGCGAGTTGTCGCGCGATCAATTGGCCAAACACGCCGAGTCCCAACCCGATCCAGAGCGGATGCCCCTTGCCGGCACAAATCTTGGCCGTTGTGATGGTTACAAAAACGAACAATCCTAGGAGCAGTAGTGAAAGCACGGTGTTCTCTTCGGCAGTAATTGGGGCACCCGCGCCGGTGATGACCAAGCACCCAGTAGTGTAGCGACCGCCCCCCCGCAGTCCGCAAGGACACACCATGTGCTGTGGATGTGTGCCAACCCGTCTCGATAAGTGTTCCCCAACCGCCGCTCATCTGTCCTTTCGTGTCCTTGGTGTATTTCGTGGTCTCCTCTCACATCCGCTACCGCTCAGCGGCTCTCTCAGCCCAAGCTCCAAACTCGCACCGATGCCGCTCAAAAAGACTTCGAAAAAGTCCGTAAGAAATCCGCACCTCCGCGCGACTAATCAACTGAATCATTCGCGAGGACGATCTCCAGAGTCCCGCGCGAATTGATGAAACGCCGACGTAGGGATCGCGTGTTGCCTCGTAGTTTGCACCAACTATCGGGGCACTCGCGATCTCACCCTATCTGAGTTCGCTCCGTGCGGCGTGAAACGAGGCAGAGGAGAAAATCCGGGGGGCGGTACCGTGTCGAAACGGTTCTACCGCCGCGCGCATCGCCCCCCGAATTCCTTCATTCATGGTGCTTCCGCAAACCTTCCGCGCCCTCCTCCCGCCGCGTTTGCCACTCTCTTGAAGCAGCCGCAAAATGTGAGCCCGGCTCGCTGGGACGTCTCACGTTCTTCGAGCAACCGCCCATTGTTCCACCGCCCGGCGTGGCGAATCACATCGACGAAACGAACCCACGTCATTCCCAAGACCATCGCAGCGCGCGGAAAACCGTGGGATCTTTTTCAGTGGGCATCGTACAACCACGGGCCAACGGCGACAAATCTTACTGGATCAAGCACTCAGACAATTCACACGAAAGGCAAAGCATGACAACACGATCGTTTCGGATGGTGGCCCCCACCCTGGCCCTGTTGGGGTTGGCCGTTTCGGCGCCGGCCCAAAGTGACCTCGAAAAGCAAGTCACGTCGTTAGCCCAGCCCTACATCGACTCGAAAACCGTCGACGCACTCTCGATCGGTGTGATCAAGGGCGATCAAACGGCGATCGTCCACCTGGGAAAACTCAATGACAGTCTCGGTCCACCAAGCGACGAAACGCTTTACGAAATCGGCTCGGTCTCGAAGGTCTTCACGGGTATTTTGCTCGCCGATGCCATCTCGCAAGGCCAAATGAAGCTCGAACAGCCGGCCGAAGAACTATCACCCGCCGGTGAGACGTTGCCGTCGCGAAACGACAAGAAGATCTCGCTCAAACATCTGAGCACTCACATGTCGGGCCTTCCTTCGATGCCGAGCAACATGACTTTGAAGGAGAACGTCAATCCATTCGAAGACTACGACTCCAAGAAAGGCCTCGACTTCCTTCAGTCGTACCAACTGACGCGTGACCCGGGCGAATCCTACGAGTACTCCAACTTTGCGGTGTCGTGGCTAGGATTCCTGCTTTCCAATCGTGCCGGCAAGTCCTTTGACGCGCTGATGAAGGACCGGATCACGGCGCCCCTGGGAATGGCAAACACAACGGTGCCGCTAGACGACGCGATGAAGAAGAGAATGGCGCCGGGGCACACCACGGACTTTCGCCCCTGCCCCGTCTGGGACTTCGCGGACATGCCTGGATGCGGCGGCATCCGAAGCAATGTCGGCGACATGCTCCGGTTCGCAAAGGCGAACCTGAAGCCTCCGAAAGATGACGTCGGCAAAGCATTGGAACTTGCTTGGAAACAGCACAAGCCTGTCGGCACCAAGCCTGGTGACTTTGCAATGGGCCTGGGTTGGCACATCGCCCTCGATGGCTCCACGCGCTGGCACAACGGACAGACCGGCGGATACCACTCGATGCTGATGGTCAATCGTCAATTGAACGCCGCCGTCGTCGTCCTTTGCAACTCGGCCCAAATGGAAGTCGATCAACTCGGTGGCGAACTCATCCGTTCCCTTGCGGGAATGAAAGTCAAGCCTCGCGAGTTCGCCAAAGAATCCAAGGTTTCCCAGGAGACGATGAAAGAGTACGTCGGACGCTATGAACTCGTCCCCGGATTCTTCTTCGACGTCAAAATCGAACGCGAACGATTGATGGTCAAGCTAACCGGGCAAACCTTCCTTGAGGTCTTCCCCAAATCAGACGAGGTCTGGTTCTACAAGGTCGTCCAAGCGGAGATTACCTTCAACAAAGATGACGAAGGCAATGTCGAATCATTGACGCTGTTTCAAAACGGTGTCAAACAAACGGCCAAGCGACTGAAGAAGTAAGCTTTCTTCCCCGAGGGTAACCTTTACGGAGACGCGACGCCGCGCGCGGGCGTCTCCGCACTGTTCGCAACACTGATTCTTTGCGAGCTGAATGATCGACCGCTGCCCGAGCAGCTAGAATGGGGCACGCGACTTCCGCTCAAGATGCCTCCTCACCTCACGACACCATGAATCGACTGTTTGTCGTTTGTCTGCTACTGCTCTGTTCCGCCCGTCTCCACGCGGAACGTCCGAACATCGTCCTCATGCTGTGTGACGACATCCGCTGGAATGCGCTTTCCTGCGCCGGCCATCCGCATCTGAAGACACCGAACATCGACAAGCTCGCTGCGGAAGGCATCTTTTTTGAAAACATGTTTTGCACGACAAGCCTTTGCTCGCCGAGTCGGGCGACGATTCTTAGTGGCCTGTATGCACACGCCCATGGCGTGACAAACAATTTCACCGACTACCCCAGCGATCTTGACAGTTTCCCAAGACGATTACAGAACGCCGGTTACACCACGGGGTACATCGGCAAATGGCACATGGGCGAAAAGAGTGACGAGCCACGTCCCGGCTTCGATCACTTCGTGACTCACAAGGGTCAAGGGAAATACTTTGACACCGAATTCAATGTCAACGGCAAGGGAGCCAAAGTCGTCAAAGGCTATTACACCACGGTCGTCACCGATATGGCGATCGATTGGATGAAGTCGCTCACGGGCGACGCATCCGAAAGCCCCTTCTTTCTGATGATCGGCCAAAAGGCACCCCACAGCTTTTACTATCCCGAGCCGAAGTACGAGCATGTCTTCGACGATGTCGATGTGAATTACCCACATTCATCGTTTCGCTTGTCCGACAAGCCGAAGTGGATGACGCAACGGCTGACGACGTGGCATGGCATTTACGGCCCGATCTTTGACTGGCGGAAAGAGTTTCCGAACGAAAAAGCGAGCGGTGTCGTGGACTTCGCTCGCATGGTCCGCGCCTACTGGGGCACGATTCTATCCGTCGACGACAGTGTCGGTCGGCTCGTCGACTATCTCAAAGCGACCAACAAATACGAGAACACGATGTTCGTGTTTTTAGGGGACAACGGATTGCTGGAAGGCGAACATGGCATGGTCGACAAGAGAACGGCGCATGAAGCCAGCATGCGTGTCCCGATGATCATTCGCTACCCGCACTGGACGAAGCAGACCGGGCCCGTGACGGTCACAAAACAAGTGCTGACCACCGACGTCGCGCCGACGATTCTGGACGCCGCCGGTACCGACCCGATGAGCGATATTCACGGCGCGTCGATCAAACCACTCGTCAACGGCGACACCGATGGTTGGCGAACCGAATGGTTGTACCACTACAACTTCGAAAAGCAGTTTCCCTACACGCCCAACGTCCGTGCCGTTCGCGGAGATCGATTTAAATACATCCGCTATCCACACGGCGACGGCTCTGCCGACAAACACCTCGCCGAACTGTACGATCTAAAGAACGACCCTGACGAATCGACGAACCTCATCAAGTCACTCGATCACCAAGCGACGATCGCTGACATGGAATCCAGACTCACTCGTGCCATGGAGGCCGTCGGCCTCGGCAATGGAAAAGACACCATGCCTCTTGATACCGGAATCGGCACCGAGCTACCGGACAAAGACATTCGCTAACGTGTCATGAGGCGCGAAGACTGGATCCGACGATCACCTGAATCGTGACCCGTGTATCGCGTGAACGATCCCGGTCATTGGTCCTCAAAGACCGGCGGACTCCAATCGCCGGCCAGACCACTCTCGGCAACAAATAGCTTGCCCGCGTTCGAGCAGGCGGCTTGGTCTTCGAGGCTCATGTTCTCGACCGCCGTCGTCATCACCAGCATTCGCTTGCCGTCGTGATCGACCAATGCGGGACACGTGTTTTGCGGAGATAGCGGCGTCCGCCAAACCGTCGTGCATTCGCCGCTCGCCAAATCATAGAGCCGCGTTTCGCCATAGGCAGCAGCTTGCGGCAAGAACATCGAGACTATCAATCCCGTACCATCCGGGGTCAAGATCGCCCCGTCAGGAACGGCCCGATCGCTCGTTAGGTCTAGCACAACCGTCGGTTCGCTAAGCGTCCCGGCGGCGATGTCCAGTGTGTATCGAACAACCTGGCGTGTCGGTGAGTCGATGTCGAACAGCGTCAACGAACCATCGATCTCGAGAACCGCCTTACCGTTGCTGCAGATCTGGTCGTCCCTTAATCGGATCAGTACCTGGTCGGAACCGCGATAGAGGTACAGTCCCGCCTTTTTGGTTGCGAACTCGAGGTCTTTCGTACCGAAGACAAGGTTGTCCCCGATCGCGATTCCATCATTGATGATCGTGTTCGTCACGTCCTCGTCGACGCCGTCCTTGAAGACGGACCAGTCGCCGGTTTGCACGTCGAAGAATCCCAGTGAGCGTTCGCATCCGATGACAAATCGGTTCGGAGTTCGACATGGAAATGCGAATCCTGGTCGTCCCGGCAAATCAATCGAGTGGTTCTCACCCGTTGCAAAGTCATATCGATTCAGGCTTCCATGCAGAATTTCGGTGCCGTGTTGGATCCCAACCCACGAGAAATTTCCGGGTTCAGTCTGATACGGCCCCTCCGGCAAAAAGCGGAGTTCGTCCGAGGAGGCGAATTCCAGTGGTGTTGCTTCGATCACTTGGGCCATGGGTCAAATCGCTTCGAGGGAATGGGTCGACATGTGGAAACGATACAACGACTCACGCCGGTTGAACAATTCCCCACGGTGCTGAACCAAGCCGATCAAAGACCAAACTGTTCAAGTAGCTTTCGCGGGACTCCGATCGGGACCACGCTGATCTGGCCAACGAACGCTTCGGCTTGCGGATTGGCGAAGCCATCCTTTTCGGCCACAAACGTAATCGTGGCGTTCGCTCGGAAGGTCGGTTCGTTCGCGATCCCCGTGTCGCAATCGAGGCCACTGGGAACATCGATCGCCACACGTGGCCCGCGCAAAGAATTAGCCAAGAGAATTGCGTCGCGGTAAATCCCGCGGGGAGCACCCCGGGCTCCCGTCCCGAGCAAGCAATCGATCAGTTGATCGTAGGCATCGATCGCCGTCTTAAGTTCGTTAGCGTTACCAACAACTCGAAGCGGTATTTCGGCAGCCAGAGCGATTCGCGCGTTTGCGGCGGCGTCGTCGGTGAGTCGGTCGAGAGGGACGACGGAGACGATTTGGACCTCAAATCCCGCGAGTTGGAGATGGCGTGCGATGACGTAACCGTCACCACCGTTGTTTCCTCGCCCACAGAGGATTTTCATCGGTTGGTCGCGGCTCGACCATCGCTCAAGGAGTTGAGCCGCGCCGCGCCCGGCGTTCTCCATCAGAACCAGACCCGTCATGCCGAAATCACGGATCGCGATCTCATCAACAAGGCGCACTTCTTCGCGTTTCATCGACCCGCCTACGTTTACTCGCCATCTCACCAAAGTCCACTTCGGCGTGTACTGAAGCGACTTCGTTCTTCGACGTTCGCGTCAGTCCAGTTTCACCCGAAGTCACGAGGCTACCAACGAAGCTTCCACGTCTCCGGCGACTGCTCCAAGTCATACCAACCGGCAAAGTCATCGAGTCGGTCGCTCTCGGATAACTCGATCGACCCCAGTGACGCGAGTTCAAAGATAAATCGGCCCAAATCGGAACTCGAGCCGAACTCCCACGTGATCAGTTCCTCCTTGCCTTGTTCCGCAAAGTGATCGACGGCGAGTTCCAGCAAGACACGGCAAATCCCCTCGGCATCGACGTGACCGCGTTGACGAAGACTACGATCCTTCAGCGCAACACGGATGGTGTGCCGAACGAACTCGATCCGTTCGGGTTGATCCTTCTCAAATTCCGGCGCGTGATTGAGTCTTATGACTGTTTCTCCCGCAGCTTCTTGATGTCCGCTTCGATGGATTCGCGTTGCCGAAGCAATTCATCCAGGCTCGCCCGTTCCTTTTCGACCACTTCGGTCGGAGCCCTCGAAACGAAGTTTTCGTTGGAGAGTTTGGCTTGTTTTCCGGTGATTTGCTTGACAGTCGACCCGAGTAGTTTCTCCTGACGAGCCAACTCGGCATCGAAGTCGATGTACTTTTCGAGATTCACGTGCACTTCGATGGCCATCGCCGGGATGGCCAAGGGGGCATCGGTCTCGAAGGCCTGAGCGTCGGCGCCCAGAGCCGTCACTTCGGCGCCAGCGAGACTCTCGATGGAGGCCTTCATTGGAGCGAGCAACCGCTCGCTCGATTCGCTGCAACGGATCGCCACTGGCACGATGTCCTTGTCCTTGATCACCTGATTGGCCGACTTGATCTGACGAATCGCACCAACGATCTCTTTGAACTCGGCGAACTGACGTTCGATGTCCTCACTGTGATGCCCACTTTCGCTCACTGGCCATGACGCCAACATCACGAACTCACCGACCTCCGTCGGCGTCAGGCCGCGACGGGGCGCGAGTTCACCGAGGTAACTCCAAATGGACTCGGTCACGAACGGCATGATTGGATGCAACAGCCGGATCAGCGTGTCGAGCCCATGCGTGATCACATTCTGAGTGACCGACCGAGTCGCCTCATCGGCTAAACGCGGCTTGGCGATCTCCACGTAGAAGCTGCAGAATTCGTCCCAGGCGAAGTCGTAGAGGATGCGAGCCACCTCGGCAAACTTGAATTCGTCAATGCCTTTGGTGACCTGATCGGTGACGGTCGCGAGTCGACTCAGCAACCAGCGATCTTCCAGCGGCAGCGATGCGACGTCGATGGTCTGCGGCTCAAAGCCTTCCAGGTTCATCATGACGAAACGGGCGGCGTTCCAAAGTTTGTTGACGAAGTTGCGACTCACCTCAAACTTCTCGCTGACCACCGCCGCTTTCTGATGCGCCTTGTCCTCGTCACTCTCAGCCCATTGAGTCGAAAACACTTTGGAGCACGCGGGACACAGGACGGTCGGCACCGTCCGATTCTTCTTGGTCTGATCGATCAGCTTTTCGCAGTGCGGGCACTCGAACTGAACCGGCAATCGAACGTCTTGAGTTTCCGTCGTCAATCGTGTCAGTCCGAAGCGCAAGGCGTCGGGGCCAAACTTATCAATCACGTCGATGGGATCGACGCCGTTGCCCTTGGTCTTGCTCATCCGTTCGCCGTTCCCGTCCAAAATGGTCGGATGGATGAAGACTTCGTGAAACGGAATCTCGCCGATGTTGTTCAGTCCCATCAGCACCATCCTTGCGACCCAAAGGGTGATGATGTCGCGGGAAGTCGAGAGCGAAGACGTCGGATAAAAATACTCCAGCTCCTTCGTTTGCTCGGGCCAGCCGAGAGTGCTATGCGGCCAAAGCGCCGAAGAGAACCAAGTGTCGAGCACGTCGTCGTCGCGTACCAAGCCGAGCGCCTCCACCTTCTCTTCCAAAGGCGACTCCTCATCGCGTAAGCACACGAACAAATGGAAACACTCTTCCTCTTCGTCCGCTTGAATGGTCGCGGAGATCAGATCGTCGGTGCCGAGCGACTTTGACTTGATCGCGATTTCCTTCGCCTTGTCCTCACTTGCAAACGTCGCCGACCAAATCGGAATTCGGTGTCCCCACCAAAGTTGACGACTGACGGGCCAATCACGTTTCTCGCCGAGCCAATCGAGATAACCCTTTCGATAGCGAGGCGGAAAGATTTCCACGCGTTCATCCGTGACGGCATCCATCGCGGACTGAGCCAACTCGTCCATCGCCACGAACCACTGATCCGCGAGATAAGGTTCGATCGCCGTCTTGCTGCGATCCGAAAGCGGCATTTCGATTTCACGGTCTTCGATGTCACCGAGCAGCGACTTTTCGTCGAGGTCCGCGACCACTTGCTTGCGAGCCTGGGGGATCGTCAGACCTTCATAGGCTGGCACGGTCGAATTGATCGTCCCATTGGGGTTGAGAATGTTGATCATCGGCAGCGACTGCCGAAGGCCAACTTCGTAGTCATTCGGGTCGTGCGCAGGGGTGATCTTGACACATCCCGACCCAAGTTCGGGCTTGGCCCACTGATCTGCAACGAGCGGAATTTCGCGGTCGGCCAAGGGCAGCAGGAGCTTGCGTCCGTCGGCGGCCATGTCGCGAAGCAACTCCAGCTTGGGCAGCATGGCGACACGCCGTTCCGCCAGTGCCTCGAGTTGATTTCGGAGCTCGGGCTCTTCCTTGTCGCTTGCCTCCGCGATCTTCTTCTTGATTTCCGACTCGACCTTGTCGAGCGCCTCGGCGGGGTTCGGGTGAACCGCGACCGCGGTGTCGCCCAACATGGTCTCCGGCCGCGTCGTGGCGATTTCGACGTGCTCCGGTTCCCCAGGTTTTGGATCGATGACGGGATAGCGAAAGTGATAAAAGTGACCCTTCTTGGTCACGTTCTCGACTTCGTCATTGCTGACGGCGGTCTGCAAAAACGTGTCCCAGTTGACCAAGCGTTTTCCGCGATAGATGCGGTTCTTTTTGAAGAGGTCAAAAAATGTGGCACGAACCGCCGCGGCGCACTGCGGATCGAGCGTGAATCGAGTGCGTCGCCAGTCGCAGCTGCAGCCCATGCGTTTGAGTTGGCCAATGATTCGTTGCTCGTACTGATCCTTCCAGGTCCAGATTCGCTCGACCAAAGCCTCTCGACCGATGTCGTGCCGCGAGAGATTCTCCTGCTCTCTCAGCCGTCGCTCCACCACCGCCTGAGTCGCGATGCCCGCGTGATCCGTACCGGGCATCCACAACGCTTCATAGCCCTGCATGCGTTTGGTTCGCGTCAGCACGTCCTGCAACGTGTTGTTGAGCCCGTGCCCCAAGTGCAACGCCCCGGTGACGTTGGGTGGCGGGATGACGATGGTGTAGGGCTTTTTGTCCGGGTTCACCTCGGCGTCGCAACAGCCTTGGGAGTACCACTTGGCCGCAATTTCTTCGGCCGCCGTCGCATGGTCGAATCGATTCGGGATCATGAGTCGAGATAGGTGGAGGGTTGAGCGGGTATAGCGAGGCTCGGCGAATTCAGGTGGCCGGCGTCACGTCTTCTTTGTGCAGTTTGTATTCGACCGAATCGATGAGCGCCTGGAAGCTCGCTTCGATAATGTTGTCACTGACACCGATGGTGCCCCACGTCTCTTCGCGGTCGCCGCTTTCGATGTTGACACGTGTGCCTGCGGCGGTGCCCGAGCCGTTGTCTACGACACGCACCTTGTAATCGACAAGACGCATGTCCCGAAGTTGCGGATAGAACGGCAGCAAAGTGTCTCGCAGCGCCTTGTCGAGCGCATTGACCGGCCCGTGTCCTTCGGCGGCGTTGAAGCAGTCTTGATCGCCGACGCGGATCTTCAAAATGGCTTCGGCGTAAACATCCTTTTCATCCGCGGACGTTTCACCGGCGACCACCCGATACTTGATCGGGCTGAAGTGCGGGCGGAACGCACCCACAACACGTTTGATGAGCAGGTCGAACGACCCGCCAGCATTCTCGAACTGGTAACCCTGATTCTCTAATCGGACGACTTCCGCCAAGACCTTGTCCTGCGTCTCCTTTTCGTCGGCGATTTTGTGCTTGGTGGACATGGCGACAATGTTGCTGCGCCCCGAGAGTTCACTCACCAAGATCCGCCGTTCGTTGCCGATCAACTCCGGGTCGATGTGTTCATACGTGGAAGCGGCCTTGTTGATCGCATGCACGTGCATCCCGCCCTTGTGCGCAAATGCACTCTGGCCAACGAATGCTTGACCGCCCCGCCACTGAAGGTTAGCGGTTTCATAGACGAACCGACTCAGTTCCGTCAGGTGCTGCAATCCCGTGCCCCCAAGCACTTGATAACCCTTCTTCTTGAGAGCCAGGTTACCGATCACCGAAATCAAATCGGCATTGCCGCAACGTTCGCCGATTCCGTTGATCGTGCCTTGAACCTGAGTCGCGCCGGCATCGACGGCCGCGAGCGAGTTGGCGATTGCGAGTTCGCAATCGTTGTGACAATGAATCGCGAACGTCACCGATGAAAGATCCGCCATCGATTGCATCGCGGCCCGGGTCACTTCGGCGACTTGCTCTGGCAGCGAACCACCGTTGGTATCACAAAGCGACATGATCGTCGCACCCGCCTCCGCCGCGGTGCGAAGGGTCTTCAATGCGTACTCGGGGTTGGCATCGTAGCCGTCAAAGAAATGCTCCGCGTCGTAGATCACGTCGGCGTGCTTGCAAAGAAACTCAACGCTTTCGCCGATCATCGCGAGATTCTCTTCCAAGCTCACGCGCAAGACTTCCGTCGCGTGATAATCCCACGTCTTGCCGACTAGCGTGATCACCGGCGTGTGCGCGTCGACCAGCGCCCGCATGCCGGGGTCCTCTTCGGCCTTGATTCCACGGCGGCGGGTCATCCCGAATGCGCAGATCTTTGTGTCGCCGAGATCACGCTCACGAATCTCCCGGAAGAATGAAACGTCTTTTTCGTTGCTCAGCGGATAGCCGCCCTCCACGAAATCGATTCCCGTCTCGGCGAGCCTCGACGCGATTTGAAGCTTGTCGTGCAGTGAGAAACTGACGCCCTCACCCTGGGCGCCATCGCGAAGCGTCGTGTCGTAAATCTGGATGGGTTTTGCGTTCATTGCAATTCCGAGACAAAAAAACCCCCGCAGGCGGGACGCCACGGGGGTTGGAGTGTTTCCCTTGGGTCGTGCACGAGCCATTTTCGGCTCGCCGATGCGGCCCTCTGAGGCTCGTCCCCCGCGTCAGGTGATGCACAAAATGACGGAGACGACGCGCTGCGATGCGGCAATTAAAGGGTGCACGGCAATCATTAAAGAGTTGGTCCACGGACAACGTCCGAGAACATACGAATTCGCAGCACTCGCGTCAATTACCGCGTTTGGTCGCGGTCTCGAGCGACCGCGTCCGGTCATTCCAGTCCCAGCCGTAGGCGGCGAGAAACACGACACAGATCGTGATCATCAGTGCGACAAGGCGAACGGATTGCAGGTTCACCGACTCTGTCCGGTGCCAGAGGGAAAACAATCGAACGGCCTGACCAAATCCGATGAGCAACCCGATGGTCCCGACCACGGCGGAGGTACCGATTGCGTGACGCCGACGATGTGGATTGAGCGCGACGACCCCAAAGAAAAGGATCGGGATCCCGAGCATCATCGGAACGAACTTCAGTGGTGATTTATCGAGCGAGACAACCAATGCGAGCGCCGTGAGGACACAAAGCGCGATCCCCGAGACAATTCCGATACGTGCCATTTTGCTTTCCTAGCTTTTCAAAGCCGGTAAATCGGATGGGCGTTCACGCGGCAGTACTCGCGCGCCTGACGTCTCTTCTCAGCGTTAACGCGATCGGGTCACTCTTGCCCAATCATCTCCAACCGCTCGACGGCCGTGCGATGATTGTCGGCAAGTTCTTTGTCCCCCACCTCGTCATAGCAATTCGCAAGCATCTCATGCGCTTTCTTGGCGAGTGACGGCTCGGCGAGCGCCCGTTCCAAGTCGGGAATGGCTTCCTTGAGTTCACCCATTCGAAACAAAATCTGTCCTCGGGTCTCGTAGAAGTGCGGCGTCGGAGTCTTTACCAGATCGATCGCCGCTCCCGATAGTTCGAGAGCCCTTTCGTAGTCAGGGTCTTCGCGCATTGCCAACGCGACGGCCAAATTATTCAGAATCGCGCCGCTGCGAGGCATCAACTCCACCGCGAGTTCAAGGTGCAATTCGGCGTTCTTCATGTCCTTCTTCATCAGCGCCGAAGTTCCCTTGATGAAGTGCGCGATCCCCACGGACGAACCATTGACCAGCGCGTTTCGGACAGTGACGAGCTCCGTGTCATCCTCATCGAGGCTTTTCAAAACGTGGTCCGCGATCAACGTCACGACCCGAGGGTTATTCGGCGCGAAGCGAAGTGCGGCCTGCAACATTTTCAATACTCGCAATCGTTCAGTCACCGTGTTGCTCGGCGACTCTTCGATGAACTTGACCCAAGCTTGGGTCAAGTTCATCGAAGAGTCGCCGAGCAACACGGTGACTGAACGATTGCGAGTAT
>JBCBLJ010001193.1:0-1627 GCA_038520195.1 Planctomycetota bacterium | reverse complement strand
GATTTGGTGCCTCGGACGAGTCGCGATCCGAATTGCCGGACGGTACGACGGTCGAAAACTCCGAACGCCTTCGGGATTACCTCGCCGATCAGCGACTTCAGGCGGTCGCGTTCAGCACCATGAAACACCTGACGATCTATTCGATCGGGCGATCGATAACGTACCAAGAAGAACAGTCACTCAAGCGCCGAGTCGCGGAGTTGGCATCAGACGGGTACCGATTGCGTGATATGATCAAAAGCGTCGTTCACAGCGATGCATTCTTGATGAAGTAGGAAAGACCATGCCAGGATTCGAACGACTCGATCGCCGCGCGATGCTACGTGGTATTGCCGGCGCTTCACTCGCGCTTCCCGTGCTCGAGGCGATGGGCGAGGAGGTTCACCAAAAAACGCCGCGGCGATTCTGTGCACTTTACACCGCAAACGGGATGTCGCTGCCCAAGGAATCGAACGGCATCAATGAGTGGAACTGGTTCCCGTCGGTCGAAGGACGCGAATTCAGATTCAACCAATCGACCAAGCCGCTCGAGCCTTTTCGTGATCACGTTAGCTTTCTTGGCGGTTTGTACCATCCCAACGGGCCCAAGGCAGATCCTCACACCTGCTCTGACATGTGGTTGACCGGAGCCCCGCTCCACGATCCAAAACCAGGTAGCTACAACTCGGTCGGTCTCGACCAAGTCATTGCACATCACACCAAGCAACACTGTCGACAGCCGTCGCTTGTGCTTTCGATTGACGCCGGAGTTGGATTTCTATCGCGCACGGGAACCATCGCTTACAACCTGAATGGCAAGCCGATACCGGCGGAGAATCATCCTCGCCGTGTTTTCGACCGACTGTTCCGAGAAGACACGCAGTCACTCGAGGCGAAACGCGAGCACCTTCGGCGACGTCTCAAGCTGGTCGATGCGGTGCTCGAAAATGCGAAGACGCTTGGAAACCGCTTAGGAAAGGCGGATCGACAGAACATGGACCAGTACCTGACGTCCCTGAACGAGATCGAATCACGGTTGATCGCGTCCGAAAAGTGGATCGATGTTCCCGTCAAACCGCAAGACTACTCGCACCTCAATTTGGACGTGAGTCAGGAGGACGAGCCAGCCGACTACTATCGGAACATGTTCGATCTGATCGCGTTGGCCTTCGACGCCGACATCACACGTTCGGTCGCCTTCATGCTCAATCGCGAAGACGGCATGGGGATCAGTGACACGTTTCCGCTCAAGCTTGGTTTGACACGCACCCACCACAACCTCTCGCATGCCGGTGACAAGGACGGCCAGCTTGAATTCGCCAAGTATGACCGATTCCTGAGCGAGCGAGTCTCCGAGTTTCTCCATCGGCTACAGGGATACAGCGACAACGACGGCACGGTTCTCGACAACTCGATCGTGCTCTTCGGGAGCGGCGCCAGTACGACGCACTGGCCCAAGAACTTGCCGACGTTGCTCGCCGGAGGTTCCAACATGGGGCTCCGCCACGGAACCTATTGGAGGGACGGTGAGACCCGGATGTCGAATGTCTATCTGAGCATCCTCCGTTCGATGCAGATCGACGTCGACGGCTTTGCGGATAGCACCGGCACACTCAACGACTCGATAGGTTCGCTAAACAGAGAAAAT
>JBCBLJ010001156.1:0-1880 GCA_038520195.1 Planctomycetota bacterium | reverse complement strand
GGGGATATGGACCTCGGAACGGCTCAAACTGGATTCTATCGGGGAGTTGCGGGAATTCGAAGTGGCCGGGCGGTGATTTTGAGCCGCGAATCCGCATCGAATCGGAACGTACGCCGTGGATCCCGCTTTCCTTGAGAGTATGCTTCCACGGGTGAACCGACCCTCTCTCTTCTTTTCTCTGTGTGACCAACCATGAGTCGTCGATTCAGTTTTGCACTCGCCCTGTTTCTGGCCAGTCTTCACATTTCCGGGTCGTGCTTCGCGGCAGTCGTCCACGACGAAACCGTCGACGGTGAACTCTCCAACGACAACCTTGCGCCGACTTCGCTGGCCTTCACCATCGGCGAGAACACGGTGATCGGAACGATCGAGGACGCTTTCGGCTTAGCCAACACCGACGTGTTCACGTTCGTGGTCCCCGAAAGGGCCGTTTGGACGTCGCTGGTGGTGGATGACTACCAATCCACCGACAACCTCGCGTTCCTCGCCATCGATGACACCGATACGTTTCCGTACGACGCCAACCAATTGAACCTCGTCGACTTTGGACAACTTCCCGACGACGCTTTCATTGGCGGCACCACCTTTGGCCAAGCCGATGCGGTCGGAGGATTCAACATCTTGCCTCGCGCGGGCATTGTCACCGGTAGCGGATTTACGGCCCCGCTACCGTCCGGCACCTACACGATCTATCTGCAGCAGATCGGAGCCGAAACAAACTACAGTCTCACGACCACGATCGTCGCGACGATCCCCGAACCCTCCTCCGTGATCCTGCTCGGCGCCGTCGCATCCATCGGATGCTTGCGACGTCCACGACGACGGCGGTAACCGCAGGTCCGCTTTACTCTGAGATCACTGTGGCCATCTGAGACTCGTTAGACGCGACCGATGATCACGACCGAGTTGATGCCGAGCATGCCGAAGGAGTTGTTCAGCACGTAATCCACCCGCCGGTTCTCTTGTGGCTCATTAAGCACCAACCCGGGCAGTCGGCAATCGTCGTCGAGTCGATCGACGTTGATCGTGGGATGGACGACCGAATCGTTAAATGCGGCCAGATTGCCGGCGAGCTCCAGTGAACCGGCCGCACCCATCGCGTGCCCGATATAACTCTTCGTGTTATTGATCCGAACGTTCTCGCAACCGTCGAACACCTCCCGTAACGCCGCGCACTCCTGCGCATCGCCGCTCGTCGTGCCAGTCGCGTGCGTGCTCACGATATCAATTTGGTCGGGCTCCAAGCCGGCGCGATCCAGAGCCATGCGAACACACTGCGCCTGCCGCTCGGGATTCGGCAGCACAAAGTCGGTGGCATCGGTGTTCATTGCATAACCGACGAGTTCTCCATAAATCTCTGCGCCGCGCTCCTTGGCATCGCTCAGGCGCTCGAGCATGTAAAGGCAACCTCCCTCGGCGACGACAATTCCGTTGCGATCGACATCAAACGGTCGCGAAGCCTTCGTCGGGTCATCGTGGGTCGCCAGCGCGTTCTGGCTGTTAAAGCTCGCGAAGATGCCGAACGTATGAATGCTTTCGCTGGTGCCGCCGGCGATCGCCTGATCGCATTCGTGCAGGCGAAGCATCTGAGCCCCCTGAATGATGCCGGCGTTGCCCGCCGCGCAAGCCGCGCCGATGGTGTAGTGCGGGCCGGTCACGCCCATGTTCAACGCAATCTCGCCCGCCGGATTGTTGGCAACCGTTCGCGGGTTGTGATGGTGTGACCAGCAAGACGTGTCGTAGTCGAACCCCTTGATGACGAAGATCTCGTTCTCAGTTTCAACGTTCCCGTGCTCCGTCACCCCGACATAGATGCCGACTCGAGACTTGTCCAAGTTCTCCCAATCGAGTCCGGAATGCTGCACGGCTTCGTTCGCCGC
>JBCBLJ010000861.1:0-3454 GCA_038520195.1 Planctomycetota bacterium | reverse complement strand
CTTCTCACAGAAACGGACGCCGATGGGCTCGATGTCGATGTGACCCGTCAGGCGGAGTATTCGATCTCACCGCCGGGGATTGTCTCCGTTTCAGCGTCGGGGCTTGTGACACCGATCACCGACGGGATCGTCACGGTCTCGGCAATGACGTCGTCGGAGCTCAGCGCGAGCGTGGAGTTGACCGTCTCGGGTACGGGCGAGAGTCATCCCATCAGCTTTCCCGGTCAAGTCGTCCCGATCTTTACGAAGCTCGGCTGTAACGGCGGAGGCTGTCACGGAAAGATCGCCGGGCAGAACGGCTTCCGGCTCTCACTACTCGGCTTCGAGCCTGGGCTGGACCACAAACACCTGGTCGCAGAATCACGCGGGCGGCGGGTTTCGTTTTCGTTGCCCGACCGAAGTCTTTTGCTCCAGAAAACAATTAACGAAGTCCCGCACGGCGGGGGAGCGCGGACCCAGCGCGACTCGCACGAATACCGACTTCTCCGTCGTTGGATCGCTCAAGGAATGCCCTACGGTTCTGGCGACGAGCCGACCGTCACGTCGATCCGAGCCTACCCTGAGTCGCGACGCTTACGCGCCGATTCCCAACAGCAACTCACCGTTCTAGCTCGTTACACCGATGGGCGAGTCGAGGACATCACGCGTGCCGCGGTGTATGAGTCGAACGATGATCAGATGGCGGAAGTCACCACGGAAGGACTCGTCAAAGTCGCCAAATTGGTCGGTGATGTTTCGGTGATGGCTCGTTACCAGGGATACGTCAGCGTCTTTCGCGCCGACATTCCACTGCGTCTCAAGGGTGAGCGGCAGTTCACGAGCACTCCGTCAAACGTCGTCGATCAGTTCGTTTACGCCAAGCTGGATTCGCTCGGAATCGCTCCCGCGGAGCTTTGTGACGATTCCACCTTCTTGCGGCGCGTGACGCTGGATATCGCCGGGCGTCTCCCAACGCTCCAGGAGACGGATTCATTCCTGGTCGACGATGCGGTCGACAAGCGAAAGAAGCTCGTTGACCGCCTGCTTTCCAGCGAAGACTATGCGATCCACTTCGCCAAAAAGTGGAGCGTCATTTTGCGGAATCGTCGAACCGGCGGTCCACTGCAACTGAACAACATGGTCTTCCATCGTTGGCTCAGGGACGTGATGCGACGCAACGAGCCCTACGATCAAATGGTCCGACAGCTGCTGACGGCCAGTGGGCGCGTCGAAAGTAATCCGCCGGTCGCTTGGTTGCATCACGTCACCAACCAGAACGAACGCGTCGAAGACATCAGTCAGCTCTTTCTTGGTCAGCGGATCCAGTGCGCTCGTTGTCACCATCATCCCTACGAGAAATGGAGCCAAGAAGACTACGCGCGGATGTCGGGTTTTTTTTCGACGATCCAACGCAAGACGCAATCGGGCGAGGTGACGTTTGTGACACGCGTCGCCGACCCTTCGGGAAGGCATCCCGGAAACGGCCGAGCATTCAAACCCGCAGGATTGAATGACGGCGAACTAGCGATCGATGCTGCCGCAGACCCCCGGCAAGCGTTGGCGGAATGGATGACTGCCGCGGACAACCCGTTCTTCGCGAAGTCGCTCGTAAACCGATACTGGAAGCACTTCCTGGGGCGAGGCTTGGTCGAACCGGAAGACGATCTTCGGGTGACCAATCCACCCACGAATCCTGAGTTGCTCGACGCACTCGCCGAATCCTTCACCGATTCGGGCTACAACCTTCACGCGCTGATTCGCACGCTGTGCCTTTCCAACACCTATCAAGCGTCGTCGCAAGCGGACGATGACAACCTGATCGATCGTCGGAGCCATTCACGATACTATCCAAAGCGACTTTCCGCGGAGACGCTCTTGGATTCGATCGATGCCGTGGCAGGCACCACCACAACGTTCTCGGGAATGCCCGCGATGACGCGTGCCATCGATTTGCCGGACACGGGATTTAGCTCGTATTTTCTGAACGTGTTTGGTCAACCCGACTCGAAAACGGCTTGCGAGTGTGAACGCTCTTCCGAAGCGAATCTCGCACAGAGCCTTCACTTGCTCAACTCCGATGAGATGCACCAAAAGCTCAGTCACGACACCGGTCGCGCCAGCAAGCTGGCGGCGGACACCGCGACACCGACCGAGCAGAAACTGCGACGACTCTACAAAACCTCGCTTAGCCGCGAGCCCACGGACGGGGAGATCAAGACTTCGACCGCCTATTTGGCGGGTAGCGAGAATCAACGACAAGCCTGGGAAGATTTGATTTGGGCCTTGGTAAACTCCAAAGAGTTTCTCTTCAATCACTGATGCGGCCCCGCATTCAACTCCTGTTGCACGCCCTGGTTTTCTGCTGGAGTGTGTCGGCATCGGCGCAGCTTCCGGTCATCCAATTGCACGGTTTGTCTCGATCCGTCTTCCAACCGGGGGAAGAAGCGGAGATTCAGGTAAACGGCGCAACGACCGAAGAGGTCACCGAGCTTCGATTTTCACACCCCGGAATCAGCGCGCAGCTTTTGGAGAATCCTCCGCGTCGTTTCGAGGAGAACTCGACTCCGAAGTACGGTCATTTTCGGCTGACGGTGTCAGGCGATGTGCGACCTGGTCGCTACGAGGTGCGAGCGATCGGCCGATTTGGTCTCTCAAATCCCCGCTCCATTCTCGTCGCAAAACGAGTACGACATGTGACATCGATTGGTCATGACTCGAAGTCCGCGGCGTCTTGCGAATTCGGTGTCTTACATCATCGCCATTTGACGACCCAACGCTCCGACATGTACTGGGTTGATGTCACACCCGGACAAGTGATCCAGTTGGGACTCTTCTCCGAAGTGATCGATTCGCGGATGCGTGGTTCGATCACCCTCTCGGACCAAACGGGACGTGTGATTGGGGCCATGACGGGCGATTCAACCGGCGATGTCGTCCGGAATTTCACGGTGCCGCCGGACGTCAAACGACTCCTGGTCGCGATCGATGATGTCCTCTATCGAGGCGGTCCGCAATTTGGCTATGCGCTCGCCGTGACAGATGCCGAATCGGCGACTGCGATCGAGTCCTTGGTGTCTCCCCTTCACCCGCGATGCGTTTCGGCGCGATTCGAGTCTCCGCAGAGAGTCGAGGAAACGACGGATGCGACACCCATCAACATCCCGGCGCTGATCGAATCGGAGTTTGATTCACAAAGGGACGAAGACCAGTTTGTTTGCGGTCTCGAAAAAGGGCAGGCAATTTGGGTCGCGTGCTACTCCGATCGTCTCGGCCAGCCGACGGACACCCGCATCATCATTCATCGCGCGATCTCCAAACCGGATGGGACGAAAGACTGGCAGCGTGTTGCGAGCGGCGATGACTGCCAAGGAGTGTCCGACGGCATCCTGAATCTTCATTCGCGGGACACCGAGCTGTCGTTTACCGCGCCCGAGAAGGGCGAGTACCGCATCACGGTTAACGATCAGGACACCGG
>JBCBLJ010000800.1:0-3858 GCA_038520195.1 Planctomycetota bacterium | reverse complement strand
CCAGTCGTGGATCGTCGGAATCGGAGGCGCCGTTGGCATCGGTGGCAAGGCAGGCGTCGGGCTCGGCATCGGCTTTAACCGCATCCGCAGCCAAACGATCGCGGAAGTCCGCAACAGCGATCTCGATGTCGGTCGTACTCTCTTCGTTGATGCCCGCACCAACAACGAAATCGAAGGGGTTACCGTGGGCGTCGGCGGCAGTACCAAGGCCGCCATCGCGGGCAGTGCGTCAGTCAACCTGATCCAAAACGCAACGCTCGCCCGCATCATCGAAACCGATCCCGCATCGGACCGCAGTATCAACGTCTGGGGCGACACCTTCGTCAGCGCACTCGACGAATCGTTGCTGATCTCGATTGCCGGAAGTGGCGCCGGTAGCAGCGGCCAATTCGCCGCCGGCGCCGCCATTGGATACAACCTCGTCGGCTCCCAAGGCCTCGAAGATGAGCCCGAGTTGATGGGCACCCAAGCCATCCTCGACGGTGTCAATCTAGTCTCCGACAACGGTGACATCGAAGTCAAGGCGACTTCCAGCACCTTGCTCGTCGGCGTCGCGGCAGGTGGGAGCGGCAGCACCGGCGTCGCAATCGCCGGTAGCTTCAGCGTCAACGAAACCAAGAAGATCGTGGTCGCGGAGATTCTCGACGCTGAACTCGTCCAAACACGAAGCGGCGACATCATCGTCGACGCCGCCGACCGCAGCGAACTGGTCTCCTTCGCCGGGGCCGGCGCAGGGGCCACGACGGTCGCAATCGGAGTGGCGGTCACCGCAAACAACGTCCAAAACGTCATTCACGCTGGCATTCACGGCAACGCCTCTGGTTCCAGCGCCAACATCAACGCCGCGGGCGACGTTTTGGTCACCGCAGGCTTTCGAGACGCCGAATCGCTTCGAATGCCAACCGAACTGGTGCTCACCGAAGACGACGAGCCAATCAAGCTGCCGCGGCGGGATGACGAACTTCAAATCAAACGGAAGCGCCGCGATGAAGACGGCGAAGTCATCGAAGACGAAGAAGTGAACACCGGCTCGATCGTCGCCGTGGCTGTCTCCGGTTCTGGTGCGGGCACCGTCGCAATCAATGGCAGCGTGTCACTGAACTGGTCCCGCAACGACGTGCTGGCGTCCATCGCCGACGACGCCTTTGTCGTTGCCGCCGAAGACATCACTGTCAGTGCCGAAGACACCGCGCGGCTTTACAGCATCGCCGGCGGGGGAAGCGGCGCCGGCACCGTCGCCGTCGGCGCATCACTGGCATTCAACTACCTCGGCGGTGACCCGAACCAGCCCAATCAACAGGGTGGTAATCAAGTCGGTGCTGAAATCCGTGACGCCACCGCGCTTGGGCACACGGTGGACGTGTTCGCCGTCTATTCCGGTGAGGCACTGGCCTTCTCCATCACCGGCGCGGGAGCGGGCACCGTCGCCGTTGTGGGCTCGATCAACTTGAACTTTTTGGCCAGCACCGTCGAGGCATCCATCTCCGGCGGTTCGGTCGTTCGTGCGTCCTCTGTTGATCCGGAAGGTAACGGTGTCGAAGTCATCGCGCGTAATGATGGATCCTTGATCGCGTTCGGCGGGGCCGGCTCGGGGGCGGGCGTCGCCGCGGTCGCGGCCGCCGTCACCAGCAACATCATCGCCTCTCAGGTGACCGCCGACATCAGCGGGCCAACGACGCAAGTCAACTCACAAGCCGGCGATGTTCGCATCGAAGCTGGTACAAGCGCCGAGATTCTGAACATTACGATCGGCGGCTCGGGTTCGGGTGTCGCCGCCGTCGCCGGCAGTGGCGTCGGGAACGTGATCAACGGGAACACCACCGCGCGGGTCGTCGGCGCATCGATTCGTTCCGCGCGAGACCTCTCCGTCCGCGCAATCGATAGCTCCATCATCACATCCGTGGTCGGCGCCGGTGCGGGATCCGGTATCGCAAGCGGCGGGGTTTCGGTCGATGTCAACCTCTTCCAATCAACAACCGTCGCCGAGATCATCGCCGCGGACACGAATTCTCAACGCGAAACCCGCGTCGAATCCCTGAGCGAACAAGGCCTCGTCGGCGTCGCGATCACGGGCGCTGGCGCTTTGGCAGCTGCCATCGCCGGCGCGATAGGAGTCTCCTCCGTCAACACGACGACCATCGCTCGGATCGGCGACGATTCCTTGATCAACCAAGACACCGCCTTTGACGGGCCGAACCAAGACGTCATCGTAAACGGTGAAAGCAAGATCGGTGGAACGGGTAAGAAGCTGCTTGGCGTCAATGACAATAACACCATCACCCAATTCACAACCGGTCGAGGAAGCGGTGCAGGCGGCATCGCAGGTGTCGCTACCAGCATCGACGTCGTCAAGCTTCGCCCCAGGACGCTCGCCGAAATCGGCGACTCCGTCTCCATCGATGCGGGCCGCGACATCGTCGTGACGGCGAATTCGGAAATCGACGCGACCGCAAACACGTTCTCCTTCGCCGGAGGGATCGCGGCGCTCAACGCGACCGTTGGCGTCGTCACCATCGGGCGTGGTCTCGATGAAGACGAAAGAGAGCAGGCGATCGGAGAGAGCGACGAAAACGGCGACAATGTGGAAACGGTTTCGACCAAGCAACTTCGCCTCTTCGACAAAGCGATCGGAATCGAATCACAGGCCGCTTCCGCCGTCGGCGATGCCTTCGCAAACGATGTCCGTAGCGAAGGCGCGAAAGTCCTTGTCGGTGATGATTCGGAATTGAACGCGGGTCGAGACCTGGAGCTAGCCGCAACGACAAACGTCACACTCGAAGCCGTGACCGGACAGGGAACCGTCGGACTGATCAGCGTCGGCGGCAGCGTGACCTACGTCAACTCGGGGATGTCAGCGCACGTTCAAATCGGCCAATCCAACTTGTCAGCTCTTGGTGACCTACACGTGGAAGCGAAGAACACGTTCTCCATGAAAAGTGTGGCGGCCGCAGGTTCGGTTGGCGTCGTCACCGTCGCGGCGCAATCCGCACGAATCAAAGACAGCTCGACCGAATTGATTCGGATCGCCGACCGCGCCCAACTTTCCGCGGCGGACCAGTTGACCGTCGTCGCTGGTCGTGACCAGTCCTTCGAGGCCAATGCGACGGGCGGACAGTTCGGTGTCGTCGCCGCCGGCGGCGCGGAAGCCGTCATTAAAGTCCTTGGTGGGACAGCGATCGATGTCGGCGAAAGCGTTGGCTTCGAAGCACGAACCATCGATATCGGGACGCAAACCGACATCAAGACCGATGCCGTCAGCGTTGCGGTTGCCGTCGGAGGCGTCGCCGCGGCGGCGGCCGTGTCCAAATCCGAGATCGAACCGAGCGTTTCGACGACCATCGGCGCAAGCTCGCAGCTGAATGCCGAAAACGCCACCGTCGTCACACGAGCACGGCTTAACGGTGTCTCCGACGCGCTCGGTTCGGGCATCGCCTTGGCGGCCACCGGACCTTCGATTTCCAAGTCAGTCGCCGCACCCCAACTCTCGACCAACATCGGCGACGACGTCGTCTTTGTTGTCAGCGAAAACCTCACCATCGACACGCTACTCGACCAATTCGATAGCCAAACGCGGACCGTCGCGAGTCAATCGACCGCGTCCTCCGGAGGCGGGCTGGGAATTTCAGCGGGAACTAGCGACGCCTTGCTCGCGGGATCCGTTACCACGACGCTCGGCGACGCCATCCGTATTGCGAACGCCGATTCCGTCACGGTCGCTTCTTCGACCGACAGCGATACGTTCGCACAGATGCTCGCGGCGGCGGGTGCCATCATCGCCGGCGGCGATAGCGAAGCGGCGTCCACCAACGCACTCCTTAACACCGTGCGGATCGGTGAGAACTTGACGACTGACAACGT
>JBCBLJ010000432.1:0-7012 GCA_038520195.1 Planctomycetota bacterium | reverse complement strand
CGGCGTCGGTGTACCTGTACCTTCGCGGGCGAGACGGATACACCGACGCCGCCAAATAGGCCGGCACAAACAAAGGGCCCCATCGGCTGTACTGCGCGACGTGGACGTGCTCGTGTCGCCTTGTTCGGTCCAGGTCCGACGGCGTCTGACCAAAGATCGCGTGACCGAGTGTCATTGCCGCCGCTGGCACGGGAAATCGCTGTAATAACCAAGCGATACGGCGACCATGGATTTCCAAGACGCCATCGACCCGCCGGAACGTCGCACCCAATAACAATCCGATGCCGATCGCGACCAACGTATTCGGGGCGGCCCACAGATAGCCAGCGAGGCGTCGAAGTTGCTTCATCGGTGGTTGATTACGAGGTCGCGACACTCTACACAGGCGCCGCGGGCAATCGGTTCGGGCCAGAAAGCCCGTCAATAGCGCGGCGCGACGATAACATCTCAGGGCCGCGAGACCACTCGAGCTTTGACGTTCACCAGGAGAAAACATGGCGGTCGAGATTGTCGAAAACGGCGAGGTCCACATCTATGGCCCGGATCGACTCGGTGAAAACCCCAGAATCGGAATCCTTACCTCCGGCGGTGATTGCCCCGGATTGAATGCAGTCATTCGCGCGACGACCAAAACGGCTTTCTGGCTCGGATATGACGTGGTCGGATTTCGCGAAGGATTTGAAGGGCTGGTCGACCCGATCCACTATCAAGTTCTCAACCCACAGAACACTGCAGGGATCCTGATCGACGGTGGGACCATTTTGGGCTCGACCAATAAGGGACGCTTTGGGGCACGCGTGGGCGTCAGCGGTCGCGCCGAAATCGACCCGGCGTTGGTCGATGGTGTCGCCCAGACGGTCGAGCGACTGAAACTGGAAGGCTTGATCGTCGTCGGTGGAGACGGTTCATTGTCAACGGCACTCCAGTTTCACGAAGCGGGCATCCCTGTCGTTGGTGTCCCCAAAACAATCGATAACGATCTCGCGTGCACGGCCTACACGTTCGGATTCAACAGCGCGGTGCTTTGCTGCGCCGAGGCCCTCGATCGACTGCACACGACCGCCGAAAGTCACCGCAGGGTGATGGTCCTGGAAGTCATGGGACGACATACCGGATGGATCGCTCTTCATGGCGCGATCGCAGGCGGAGCGGACGTCGTGCTACTGCCCGAGATTCCCTGGACGTACGAAAACATCGTCGCAAAGATCGAGGAAAGGCATCGGCTTGGCAAAGAATTCACGCTGATCGTGGCCGCCGAGGGGGCTCACCTTCCATCAGGCGAACTCGTGACCGATCAAGAGGGTTCCGACAATAAACAGGCAAAGCTCGGCGGCATTGGCCAAGTGGTCACCGAGCGTTTGAGTGAGATGATCGAACAAGACGTTCGCTGCGTCGTCCTCGGACACCTCCAACGAGGAGGGGGCCCAACCACCTTTGACCGAGTTCTGTCGTCCGAGTACGGGGCTCACGCAGTTCGGCTGATCCGCGAGCAAAAATTCGGGCAGATGGTCTGTACGCAGCCCCCGAACATCCTGGATGTCCCGATCGCCGATGCGGTCCACCAAATTCGCACCGTAGAACCAATGGGCTCCACCGTGCAGACCGCTCGAGCGATGGGCATTTGCTTCGGGGACACCGCCGGCTACGAGAATCCGTTCGATCGATGAAGGAAAAAAGGCCGGGTGCGCGCCAATGGAGCGGACCCGGCCTCTCTCGTTTGAACCAAGGTGACGGCGGGACCGCGACACTCCCACATGTCGAGATCAAACCTCCCCTTCGACCGCATCGAATTCGCCATCCAGCCAATTCTCACCGGTACAGAAGAGCATCGGTCGACTTGGAAAAGGATTCTGTCCGAAAACGCTTTTTCGCGAGGTTCAAGGCAATCTCGCTGCCTTCCGTCCCGGTCGGTCCGCTTGCGGTGACTTTGCGGTCGCACGCAGATTTGCGAGGCGACGGGTTGGATTTTGGGGGGTCGTTTTGTCGCACGTCAATCGGCTCTTCGAGCGAGCTTCCCATCCGATTTGCGGGGGCTTCCCTACCGAATGGCGTTGACCGGACGTGGCGGGCTCATCTTTTTACACCGCCGTTACAACGACCGCCCCGGATTGAGACAGACAGCCATTGAAATATCCATACACTTCGCGTGTCCAAGTGAAGGGCAATGGATTTGTTTGATGGCAATTGATGAGGAGTCGTCGAAATGGCGAACGTATTGGCGGACGCACCACGTAAAGAACTACACCAGTTGGATGACAGCTCGGGGGCCGTTGAGAGTGAGCTGACTCAGCAGGAAATGTCTAAAGAAGCGTCGCACACCGATCACAAGCGATTCGGCAACCTTTCCTGGTGGGCGATCGCGTGGTTGGCGACGGCTCACCTGGTCGTGATCTGCGTCGCTCCGTTTACGTTCACCTGGGCGGGATTAGCCGTCATGCTGGTGCTGCACTGGCTTGCGGGCAGCATCGGGATTTGCCTCGGCTACCATCGATTGCTGACTCACTCGGGAATGAAGACCTACACCTGGTTCAAATACGTGCTCGCCGGAGTGGGTTGTTTGGCGGGTGAAGGCCCTCCGATGGACTGGGTCGCGGATCACCGAAAGCACCACAAACATAGCGATCAGGACGGCGACCCCCACTCGCCGCGCGAGGGTGCCTGGTGGAGCCACATGCTTTGGCTCGCATTCCACACGCACAATGGAGAACGCGAGGCGTACATGAAACGTTGGGCACCGGACATGTACAAGCTTCGCGGCATGCACTGGATGACCTACCTATTCATGCCCATCCACTTCGTGTCCGGCGCCATTCTGCTTGGCGTTGGTTGGTGGATTGGCGGAGCCGAACTCGGTGTTTCGTTCCTGGTCTGGGGATTGTTCGTCCGTTTGGTCGGCGTTCTGCATTCGACGTGGCTCGTTAACAGTGCCTCGCACATGTGGGGATACCGCAACTACGAAACCACCGACGACAGTCGCAACAACTGGTTGGTCGCGATCCTCGCTTACGGCGAAGGCTGGCACAACAACCACCACGCCCATCCACGAATGGCCGTTCACGGACACAAGTGGTGGGAATTCGATATCACTTGGCAAGCGATCCGGCTGTTCCGCGCCGTCGGGCTCGTGTGGGATGTCGTCGACTATCGCAACGCGAAAGAGAAGAAAGACCGCGAGACCGCGGTCCAAGAGAAGGCGGCTGCCTGATAGCGCCCCTTCGAAAACGACTACCGAACCCGACGCACGGCATCCCGGCGTCGGGTTTCTTTTATTCCGAGCGCCGCCAATGACCTATCACCAGCACCAATTCGAAAGCGTCCAAGACTACCTTCACCATCGGGCCCCCTACCTGATGGTCGACTCCATCGAGTCAATCGATGATGAGTCGGTCATCACCCGCACGACGGTCGCCGCCGACGCTTTTTTCATCCAGGGCCATTTCCCCGGTGCCCCAATCCTGCCAGGCGCGATGATGCAGGAAATGAGCACGCAATCCGCTGGGATCCTCATCGCCGCGAGGTACAACCCGATGGAGTCGTACAACACCCACGATCCATACTTCAACGAATTTGCGTTAGGCGTTTTGGTGAAGGTCAAGCAAGCCCGCTTTCGAGGCTTCGCTCGCCCGGGCAACGAGCTTTGTACGACCGTTCGTCTACGGGAAATCGTCGCGAATGTCTTTGAGTTTTCCGCGACGATCGACAACCAAGGTCAGACGATCATGAAAAACGCGTTTCAGCTGACGAACATTCCTTCTGCGACGTTGCGTGGGTGAGACCGGTCACATTTGCGAATAGGGTTTGGGGCGCAAGACATACTTGTCAATCTTGCTCACGGTCCCCAGATACTTCGGGACCTTTTTCAGCACCTGCCAGTCGGGGTGGGCACGAAACTTCTTCCAGGCGGCCAGACGCGTCTCTTCGCTGGGATACACCGTCAAATACGTGAGACTCGGTGACTGGGGCCCAAGAACGCACTGCCCCAAAAAGATCGGTTGGATCCCGCAGTCCAGAAAGATCGGCACCTCACCGTTGTTGAACATGTCGACCTTTAGTTCGCCGAGTTTTTCAGTCGCGCTTTCGTACAGTCTTAACTCGAACACTCGATCGGCGTTGGACAGCGTACCATCGGGTCTTCTCGCCTCGGGCATGCAATCCATGGCGACGAGCAACTCGCTGCTCACCCGCTCAAACACGGGGCTGTCGCCGGCACGATCCCAATAGGCCTTCGCCGCGGACTGGTATTTGGCATCACCACGAAGCTTCATCCGAAGGGAGACCAGGGACTCGGAATCGGAAGCAGGAATAACGACCACCACCATCGGTCGATTGTTCGTGTCGGAGGCGGCGGGAGAAAAGACGCCGACCGGCCCGATGCCGAGCCGCTTCACAGCTGGCAACCATGCATCACGCAGATATCGGTCGAGCATCGCCTGGTCGCCGGACTCGCTCAAAACGTAGGTACGCACTTCGTAGTACTGTTTTTGAGTCGACTCATCCGCAGGTGCTGCGTGTAGCGTCGAAGCCGAAGCGACCAGCAAAGCCATCGTGGCGAGAAAGAGGCGAATCATCGAAGCGCTCCCGAAAACGTTCATGGACTGCGGGGTTGAGAGTTATTTGCCGAAGGCATCATAATCTTGTGCCGATGGCAGGTGGATGGTCCCGCCGCCCCGTTTGATCTCGCAACATGGCCGCCGTGATGTTTGACGTCGATTTTCTGAGCTTCGCCAATCTCGTGGATGCCGCCCCGATGTTCGGCGACATGGTTCACGGGCTTCTCGCCGAAACCGCCGACGCGGAGGAGACGGCCGAGGTCGCCGAGTCGGGGCTATTGTCCATCAGCGGTCTCCTGACGCTCGGCATGCTCGTGCTGCTGCAAGCCGTGCTCGGGTTTGACAACTTGCTCTACATCTCGATCGAGAGCAAACGGGTGCAGGCCGACAAACAATCGATGGTGCGAAAGACGGGGATCGGGCTGGCGATCGTGTTTCGCATCATCCTGCTCTTCGTCGTGGTCAACCTGATCAAGTTGCTCGATGATCCGTTCTTTGAATTCGAGAGCACGCCGCTGGGAATGCAAGTTTCGGGTCACGCGTTGATCGTGATCGGAGGGGGAGCCTTTATCCTCTGGACCGCGATCAAAGAGATTTACCATATGTTGGCGATTCACGAAGTCGACCACGACCTCGACGCAAATGCGTCCAGTTCGGTCGGCAAGGCGATCGGGTTGATCGTGGTGATGAATCTCGTCTTTTCATTCGACTCGATCTTGAGCGCGATGGCGCTCACCAAGCGTTTCGACATCATGGCGACCGCGATCATCCTCAGCGGGCTCTTGATGATCTGGCTCGCTGATCACGTGGCGGAATTCTTGAAAAAGAATCGCATGTACGAGGTTCTCGGACTCTTCATTCTATTCATCGTTGGTGTCATGCTCGTCGGCGAGGGCGGACACAAGGCTCACATCCACCTGTTTAGCTATAAAGTGGAGCCGATGGCCAAGAGCACGTTTTACTTCGTTTTGTTCGTGCTGATCATTGTCGACATCGTCCAGAGCAGCTACCAAAAGAAGCTTCTTGCGAAGCAAAAAGCATTGCAAGAAGGCAAAGACACACATTGACCGACGCCGCATCCCCGAGGCACATCATGGCAAATCGCCGCTCCCCACTCGTGTTGGCTCTCTCCTTCGCCTTACTCGCGACTCCCATTGGGAAAGCCGCGCAACCCGAGGAAAAGCCCCAAGTGACTTCATCCGCTCAACAGAAGGGCCTGCTCCGCCACGCCGTCTTCTTTTCGTTCAAGGAGACCTCGACCGAAAAAGACATCGAGGGTGTCGTCAGGGCGTTCGCTGGCTTACCCGCGAAGATTGATGCCATCACCGACTTTCAATACGGCGTCAACAACAGCCCCGAAGGACTCGACGCGGGTTTCACCCACTGTTTTCTGCTCACCTTTGCGAACGAAGCAGGACGAGAAGCCTATTTGCCGCACCCACAACACAAGGCGTTTGGCAACGTTTTGCGGCCACACATGAAGTCGGTCTTCGTCATCGACTATTGGGGTGATCCCAAGCAACCGGCGATCGATCCGGCACTCCAGCACGTGGTGTTCTTCGAGTTCAAGGACGACGCCTCCGATGCGTCCGTCAAGAAGGTTGAAGAGGCGTTTGCTGCATTGCCGAACAAGATCGAAGAGATCAAGGCATTCGAATGGGGAACCAACAACAGTCCCGAAGAGCACGACGCGGGATTTACGCACTGCTTTTTGGTGACGTTTAACAGCGAAGACGATCGTCAGACGTACATTGACCACCCCGATCACGTCGCGTTTGTGGAAGTTCTCAAGCCCGTGCTTAAACAGGTGCGTGTGTTGGACTTTTGGGCGAAGCAGCCCTGAACGTCGTCGCGATCACCAAGCCCGGTCGACACAAGACGAGTTTCGCGTATGGTGCGCCGCAATCTCCTCCCTGAATTCGATTCGCTGAGACAAACGCATGTTGCACGCCGTCATCATGGCCGGTGGAAGTGGAACCCGATTTTGGCCGGCTAGCCGCAACTCGCTTCCCAAACAACTGCTCAGCCTTTCCGGTGAGCAGACCATGATCCAAGCGACGTGCGAACGGCTGAGCGACCTGGTCCCAGCCGATCGTCAGTTGATCGTGACCAATCAAGCACTCGTCGATGCCATCGCCGAACAGCTTCCGCAACTGCCCCGGAAGAATTTGGTCGGCGAACCGGCGAAACGCGACACGGCACCGTGCATCGGCTTGGCCGCCGCGTTGGTGCTTCACGAGGACCCCGATGCGATCATGGCGGTGATGCCGTCGGATCACGTCATCTCGACCTCCGCACAATTTTGCGACGCTATCTCTGCAGCCCGGGATCTTGTCCAGGAAGCCCCCTCGAGGATCGTAACTTTCGGAATCAAGCCGATGCACGGTGCCGTGTCGCGTTTCGCCGGTTCGCCGACCAAATTCTTCCGGGGCAGTTGCGGAAGCTGTTCGGCGATGGCATCG
>JBCBLJ010000166.1:0-12735 GCA_038520195.1 Planctomycetota bacterium | reverse complement strand
CTCACGCGTCGGGTTACCGTTTTTCCAAGCAGCGTTATGTAATTCCCGCGGCACTAGTGCGAGAAGTCTCGCCTCCGAGCCGATGTGCAGCGATGTCAGTCTTCTTCCGAAACACGACTGACGTTGAGATCCAGAAAGGCGTGCCAACTGAGCGTTCGCTCGAATACCGTTTCGGCGTCTTCGGCCTCGACGACTGCGACGCCACGATCACCCTCTTGCCAGTGCTCGAGCAGCTTGATGGAGCTACCAGTGTCGGCGATCTCGTCGATCGGAGACATCTCCGGCATGATTTCATTGGGTCGTTCCATTTTGAGTTGCCACCGGAGCAAAAACTTCACTGATGCTTCCTGAGAGTCTGTCTGGGACGATTCGCTTGTCAAACTTGACATGTTGTGGCCTCCTATGTGCGGCGTAACCAACGCTGACCGACAACCAATCGCAGCGACAATTGCTTCCTCCCCCGAAGCGTCGCCAGACCCGCGGGCTTTCCAAGAACGTTTTTTCGGCTCGTGTCGGGCCCGAAAGATGACGGGACGATCTGGTCGCCACAGCTCCGATCCAACGAGAAGGACGTGCCGGCCCCTAACCCGTCTGGTCGGTTCGATGTCCCCAACCAAAGCCAATTCGCGCGGATTCACGTCGAGTGCAGCCCGTCACCATCGATGTCACCCAATAAAGCGGACGTCACCCGATCGCGAGAACGAACACGGAGTGTCGGTCGAGCGTGCCGGTGGAACAACGCATTGCTTGGAAGCAGACATCCGGCGCCGCATCGCAGATCGATGCATTTGGCGTAGCGAGCGACTACCCAACTCAATCCAACGGAAAGGGATCCGCGAAGGCGCCAAACGCGCCGAGTCCGCCGTCGACTTCAACATCGGTCGCGGTGATAAAGGATGCTGCATCGCTGCTGAGCCAAAGCACCGAAGAGGCGACTTCGTCGGGGCGGCCGATGCGTCCGAGCGGATGGCGATTTGCTAACGCCGCTGCGCCGCCTTGTGCCTCCAAAGTGGCGCGAATCATGGGCGTGTCGATGGCACCGGGTGAGACGGAGACGACACGAATGCCGTCGCGAGCATATTCGACGCCCCACTGCCGCGTCTGCATGACGTTGGCGGCCTTGATCGGGCCGTAGACGCCAACTTGCCGAGCCGTTCGGTGTGCTTGGCCGCTCGCGATGTTCACGATCACGCCGCATTGCTGCCGTCGCATGTGCGGCAAGACCTGTTGGGCCATCCAGGTGTAACCGGAAAGATTGACCGCGACCATTCGATCCCAGATTTCCCGTTCGACTTGATCGATCGGGTGGTAAGAGCCTTTGGGTTGGATCGCGGCATTGTTGACCAGCACATCAATACCACCGTATTGCTCCATGGTCCAATCAACGGCTTCGCGGCACTGTGACTCCTCGGCGGTGTCACACTGGCGGTTGAAGACACGTTCATCGGTAGCCGGCCGAACATCAAGGCAAACGACGTGCGCACCGGAGTCGGCGAAGGACGAACAGATGGCTTGGCCGATTCCGCTCGCGCCGCCGGTGACCAGTGCGACTCGCCCCGCGTTGTCGTACCGGACGGATCCGGACGGTCGATCGGTCATGCCCGCTTGCGCAGCACGAGCAGCGCCTCGACGAGGTCTTTGTCAAACGGCAAGGGCTCGTCAATGTCGTAGGACATGTCGAACGACTCCACGAGTTCCAAGCGGTCATCGACCTTTTTGAGGAGACGCTTCAGTTGCGTGGGCGTGTAGATACGGAGCGGAAACTCGCTGCGGATTTTCACGACCTCGCCGCTGGGGCGTTTCGCTTTCAAGTCGACACGTAGTGTCTCCAAGCGCTTTTTCTCGTCGATCTCCGGAACGGAAATCTTCGTCCAGAGTGTCGTTCCGAATCGCTGCATCTTGTAGCGTTCGATGGCCGCTTCGTAGGGTTCTTCGGGCACCAAATGCAAACTGATGATGTACAGGCTGCCTTCGCGAAGCAGGTCCGCGATCGCGTGAAGGTGAGCCAGCGCGTCCTTTTCGGTCAGCAGGTGCCGAAACGTGTTGAAGGTGCAAAAGGCAGCATCGAACGGCTTCTTGAAGGTGGGGCAAGTCATATCGCCGAGCACACAAGTCGCGTCGAGTTTGCGTCGACGTAGTTTCCGCCGCATGTAATCGAGCATCGCCTCGCTGAGGTCGAGCCCGGTTGCGTCGTAGCCCTTGGCCGCCATGGCCACGATCAGTCGACCGCTGCCGCAACCCGGCTCGAAGACGCGTTTTACTCGTCGCGAGCCGTAGCGTTCGAACGCTTCTTCAAAGAAGCGGACTTCGTGAACTGTTTCGTCGCGAAACAGCATGTCGAAGTATTGAGGATAATCGTACCACTTCGCCACTATTGACCGCCGTCCGCTGCCGTCGTTTCGTTTGGCTTCGTTTTCTCGCCATCGCCCTCTTTGCTGGCTTCAGTTTCGGCGGTCTGCCTGTCAACGATCATGCCAAACATGTGTCCGCCCTTGTCGCCGTGTTGCCAACTACCGGCGTACCGTTTGCCATGAATCATGACGCGGGCGTCGAAAGTGCCCATGCCCGGAATCCAGAGTGAATCCAGGGTGATCACCGGCGTGTTGCCTGACCAAAGAATCTTGAGGTCGAGCGGGACTTCTTGGTCAACGCTGCCGTACTTGATTTGGGCTTTGAACCGGTAGAGGTCTTCGGTCGGTAGCTTCTCGCAAGAGTTGATCACATACGTCTCGGTCTTCGGCGTCATGTCGACGCCATCGACCGTGAACTTTCCGACGAAGAGTTTGCCGCTGAGGTAATTCGCCAAGCGAACTTCACGCGGAGGGCGATCGTCGGCAAAAGCCTGCGAACCAAGGAACAGGCCAACAACGACGGCCAAAGCAACCCACCGGGTGCGAGTCACCTGTGTGCGGATCACCTGAGTGAGGACCGTTTGTTTGCGAATCATCGAATCGACCACCGTGTAGTGAGGGACGCTCGGAAACTTTCAAAGGCAGTTTATCCGAGCGGTCCACCGATCGCCAAGCGGCCACGAGGATCCGCGGCGACCGATCAGGGCTTGGCAATCTCGTTGTCCGTTTGGACGTTCGCATCGTCTTTCATGTAGATCGGAGCCACCAAGGACGGGTAGCGTCGCGACGACGAAGGGTTCGCGTCGGGCGGGAAGTCGTCACCGCTTGCGATCGAACCGAGTGGGGTGGTCAGCGAATCATCCAGTGTTCGTAGATACGCTTCGAGCTTCCATGCCGGGATAACGGTCACTCCCAACTCCCTTGCCCGACCAACGGATTCACCAAGGCTTTGGATCTTCTCGCGGGTGCTTTCGTCGTTGGTATCTTTCAGCTCGGGAGCTTCGCCCACGACCAAGAATCGAACTCCGGCGTCCATGTCCTCATTTTTGACCGGTTGTGCACCCGCGGCGATGATCATTCCCTCCAGGGCCTCGTTATCGGGCTTGTCGTCGCCGTCGGTGTCAATCGATCCGGCCAGTGCGATTCGCACGGTTCGTCCGGGGGCCCAGAAAGGCGAGTAGACGGCGTCACCTTCGATGATCGGGTTACCAGTCTTGGGGAACTTGACGACACGAGCCTCGGCGAGGTGCGGCCCGCGGATCGCTGTGACTTGGATCGAAGCTTTGACGTTGGCGTCTTGCAGCCGGGTGGTTTCGTCACGGTCGATCACGCCGAAGGTGATGCCAGGCCGGAGTGCATCGGCAGAGCCGAGGTTGATCGAGACGATTTGCGTGCCATTGCGTCCGCCGCGAACGATGTAGCGGATTTCACCCTGAACGGTCTCGAAACGCTCATTCTTGATCTTGTTGATTTCGACCTTTTGCGTGTCGATGGTGCTCTGCAACAACTTCGTCTTGTTGACCAGCTGGGTGCGTTCGTTGCCGGCCTTGCGTTGGAGATCCTGGAAGCGACGTTCGGTGACGGTTTTGCTGTCGCGGGCGCTTTCCATCTTCTGGACCATGGACTTGCGTTCGGCATCAAAGTCGTCTTTCTGTTTGGCCAGATCGCGTGCGAGTTGATCGCGGTTGTCTTCGGCGGCCTGTTGGGCGGCGCGGGCGGTCGCGACTTGCTGGTCACGTTCCTGATTAGCTTTTTCTGCGGCGGCGGTTTCGCGGGCGTTGGCTTCGTTTCGCTCGCGAATCGTGTTGGTGAAAAACTCGGGAAGCGCGTGATAGTTGCGGCCCTCGAGTCCGATGTCCGCACTGAACACGCCCATGTCGATCACAAATTGTTGGCCGATCGTGTTGAGGGACGCGTCCGCGAAACCCCCGCTGGCACAAGTGTCGTACTGATCTTGGGTCAACTGGCCGGTTCCCATCATCGCCTCGTAGATGATGATCTTTGTCTCGGCATCTCTGATGGTCTGGTTGGCCGTCGCGAGCTGGTCACTTTTGAGTTTTTCCTGTTCCGCCGTTTGGTCGCCCCAGCTCCAGAGGAAGAAGTTGAGCGCCAACGAGAGCACCAGGAAGATAATGCAGGTAATCAAACTGCCGCGAATCACGGAGTCGTCGCGTGCCGCCATGGCTTGGGGTTCCGAACGAGTAGGAAAGGGCCGATTGAGACAAGTGGAGTGCCGCGGCCGCTAGGGATCTACAGCGGCGACATGGCTGGGGTCGGTTCACAGAATATTCCGAACTCTAAACCATTCTACCGTCCGTGCCGCAGAATAACTGTCTCCGCGGGGTCCGCTGGAGTCAGTGGTAGCGATCCTGCGCAATGGCGGGGCGGTGTACGGCTGTGGGAGACCGCCCAATTTCGGCCGGAATCTTCGATACGACCTTCCCCATTTTTAACCGCTGCCCGGGGACGTGCGGAACCTTTTTTTTGCCCGGCGGTTAGAATGATTGGACGACGGCCGCCTATCCCCCCTGCTGGGAGTGGTGGCGTCTCCTAGCCGGCGAAACGCTCCCACCTTCAAAATCCACCCATGAACAAGAAACCAATCCGTCCCCGAAAAATCCTTCGGCGGTCCGCACGCCACGCGTTCACGCTTTTGGAACTGTTGCTCGTCCTTGCAATTCTGGTCGTGCTCGGCGGAATTGTCGCTGTCAATGTTGTTGGGACGAACGAGGCGGCAATGCAGGACGCGACGACGACGCAGATGAAGATGTTGAAGCAGAACATCGACATGTACCGTATCCGTATCAACGGCCTGCCCGACACGCTGAACTCGCTGGTCGATGGCCCATCGGACGCCTCCAAGAAAGCCAAGTGGGTGGCGCCAATTATCGAGTCGGTTCCCAAGGACGCTTGGGGCAATGACTTCCAGTACGAAGTCAGCGGCAATACGTACGAGCTTCGCAGTGGGGGAATCGACGGCCAGCTCAACACCGAGGATGACATCACCGTCAAATCCTGACGATCGTCACTCGATCGATTCATGCCTCCGCGATGGTGATCGACCAATGCAATTCGGATGGAACACCAGCGCTCGTTCAAGCGACCGTCGGGCATTCACGTTGCTCGAGTTGCTGCTGGTGATGTCGCTACTGGCGATCATGGCCTCGATCACTCTTCCGCAGATCGCTTGGTTGCTGGGCGATCAACGGATTGTTCGCGGTGGGAATTTGCTTCGTGAAGAGCTGATGCGTGCCCGATTGGACGCCATGCGAAGCGGGCGGATTTATGTTCTTGAGGCCGAAGTCGACTCTTCCAACATCCGCGTGCGTCCCTATTACTCGCTCACCGATTCGGTCAACGCGATCGACCAAACCGGTTCTCAATCCGCACTACTCAGTGGTGCCGAACAGGCTCAGGTAGCGACAGCGTCGGTTGATCCCGCAGAGATCGAGGAATCGGAGCGCAAGATCGAATTGCCGGAGTCCGTTTCGGTCGCCAACGTGGCGGTGGTTTCGTCGGTCCGAGCGAGTGAAATCGAACAAGCCACGCTCGAAAACCAGTCCGAAGGCTATGGTCAGCCGATCCTGTTTTATCCCGACGGTACAACGAGCACGGCCGCCGTTGTCTTGACGCATCCCGTGCACGGCCGGCTCACGGTCAAGTTGCGGGGCATCACCGGCGATGTGACTCTGACGGACCTGGTGGCCAACCCTTGACTCGCTCGCATCACCGAAACGGCCGACGGGGATTCTCTCTCCTCGAGATGGTTCTTGCGCTGACGATCCTTGGCGCCTCCTTAGCGATCCTCGCGCAAATCGCCGACACCGGTTCGGATGCGGCTCGCGAGGCCCGGGCATTGGTCTCCTGCCGGATGATCTGCCAAACCAAACTCAACGAAGAGTTGCTCAACATCACGTACGGTCAATCGCCCGCGATCGTGGTGGACGCGCCGGTCGAAGCGTTCGATAGCCAGAGCACCGAAACGTACCTGTACTCCTTGGAAATCGCCAACGGCCAACTCGATGGACTGCTCGCCCTTCGCGCCACCGTTCGAGCGATGGGTGGTGACGGCAGCGAAGCGATCGCGTCCTTCGCCCTGGACCGCTGGGTGATCGATCCTCTGGTCGGTTTGGAAGAGGCCGAAGCCGAGGAGGAAGCGGCCCGCGAAGAACTCAGCGGAGAGGCGGCGCCATCATGAGAAAGGCTCGTCGACGAAGCGGATTTACGCTGCTGGAACTGTTCCTGACGCTGACGTTGGCGGTCGTTTTGATGACGCTGATCAACGCGGCGTTTCGCTTCTACGCTCAAGACATGGACGCCAGTGACATGGACATGAGACAGTCCATGTTGGCCGCGGCCATTATGCAAATGATCGAGGACGATCTGCGTAGCACGCTTGATCCGGAGCCGCTGGACACGACGGCACTGGAAGAGTTGTTGCAAAACACAGTGGCGGCTTCGACCGGAGCCACTGGCGGCAACTCCGCAACCGAGGGGCTGAGTGCCAGCGGCGCTGAAGCGGCTGGTGTCGCCGACCCGGCGGAAACCGAGCCGGAGGACACGACGGAGATCTCCGAGGGCGACTCGACGGTGCTCAAGACGCCCGGTCTGATCGGAAACCAGTTTCAGGTCCAGATCGATGCGAGTCGTCCGCCGCGGCTGGAGGAGTATGTGGTGCTACTTGAAGCGGACCCCGCCAAGCTGCTCGATATTCCCAGCGATATCAAGACCGTCACCTACTATGTGCAGGATCCGCAATCCATTGGGATCGAGGATCCGCTGAATGAGTTGGACGTCGATTCGACGGCGGTGATCGATGAACCGAAGGGCGGGCTCGTTCGTCGCTCGCTCGATCGCGCGGCGACGAATTTTGCGATGATCCAAGGCAATCTCTCGTCGCTCAGCCAGACCGGCGAATTGATCGCGCCGGAAGTCATGGCGATCGAGTTTTCCTATTGGGACGGCACGGTTTGGCAAATCGAATGGAACAGCGATGAAATGGGTGAACTCCCACTCGCCGTCAAAATCGCGGTCACGATGTCGGCGCCGGTGACCTACGGCTCCAGTGAGCCCGAGCCGCGCGTCTTCACGCACATCGTTCGGCTGTCGCTCGCCAAACCGATTGCTGACGAAGAAGAATCAACCGATTCGTCGGAGGTTACCGGAATATGAGCCGGAATATGAGCCGATGTCGTCCGCGGGCCTCGCGTCGTGAAGGCTTTTTCCTCGTGTTGGTGCTGATCGTGATCGTGGTCGCGACACTTTCGGCGTACTCGTTCACAGGAATCATGGTCGCCTATGATGATTCCGCTTACCTTTCCGCCGATCAAGTGCAGGCGCGGGTGGCGGCGGATTCCGGTGCCGAAGCGACTCGCCTGATTTTATCGCAGCCGCCGGTGGAGCGTGACAATCAGGGCGGGCTTTACAACAACCCGAATCTGTTTCTCGCCATCCCCGTGGGGACTTCCGATCCGAGCAACGTCTGCAATTATTCGATCGTCGCACCGGGGTTGAACGACGAAGGCTTGCTGGCCGGCATCCGCTATGGGCTGCAGGATGAATCGGCGCGGCTCAATGTGAACACGTTGATGCCGCTGGAGGAGAACTCCGATGGATTGTTGGCGTTGGTCACCCTCGCCGGCGAAGAGGAATTGGCGTCGGACAGCCTCGCCAAGTTGTTGTTGTTGGCGCTGCCCAACATGACCGACGAACTCGCCGACGCGATACTCGATTGGCTTGACGAAGATGACGAGCCACGGGAGTTCGGCGCGGAGGTCGAGTACTACTCAACACTGCCCACTCCCTACGAGCCGACCAATGGGCCGATCCTGAGTGTCGAAGAACTGTTGCGGGTTCGCGGAATGACGCCAACGCTGCTGTTCGGAGCCGACAGCAATCTCAATGGAATGCTCGATCCCGATGAGCAGCAGCGATTCAACACGTCCATTGATACGCCCGGCGCTCTCGGGCTGGCGGCATACCTGACCATCCATGGGAACGAGGCGAACAAGGCACGCGACGGTTCCCTTCGGGTGAATATCAATTCCGACGACTTAGAGACGCTGTACGAAGATCTGCTCGACATTCTCGGCAATGAGACTTATGCCAGCTTCATCGTCGCCTTTCGCATCGCCGGATCGACTTCATCGCTTTCCGGTTCGATCGCCAACCCGCAAGACGCGACTCAGGCCGCGCCCGTTGCCGGTGCCTGGACGCCCGACTTGCTCGGCCAGTTCGATCTTTCCGGCGGCGGAGGCACCGAGTTCACTCAGCTGCTGGATCTGATCGACGCGACCGTCACGGTCGGTGGCCAGTCTTATCAGAGCCCCTTCACGTTCTTGACCGCCGGCGCCTACTTGCCGTTGATCATGGATGTGCTTTCGACCAGCGATAATCCATCCATCCCGGGTCGGATCAACCTGAATACCTGTCCGGCGGAGTTGCTTTATGGGATTCCGTTTTTGGAAGAAGAACAGATTCAGCAGATCATCGAAGACCGTTCCACCGAAAGCGAAGACGAGAATCGACTGTTCGAAACCTGGCCGCTGGTCGATGGCATCGTGACCTTGGACCAGATGCGGAACATCTTGCCGCTGTTGACCGGTGGTGGCGATGTTTATCGGGCTCAAATTGTCGGCTATTACGAGTCGACGGGCATCGCACATCGACAGCAAGTCATCATCGATGCCACGACGGTGAATCCAAAAATCGTTTCCTACCGTGATCTCACCCATCTCGGTCGGGCGTTCGATCTTTCCATTCTCGGTTCGCGAAGCGGAGTCCTCGGCGCGGAGTGACGACCGAACCGAAGGTGTAATTCGTTGGCTTCCAACTAGACTACTGACATGCCAAAAAAGATTGCCCTCGATTACGACACCGACGAACTGCGGATCGTGGTCGCCAACTGCTCGCCCGGTCGCGTTCAAGTGACCGAAGCAGCCGTGATTCAACTGGATGAAGGCGAGACCGCGTCGCAAAAACTGCGTGGCTTTATCAACGAACGTTCTTTGCAAAAGAACGAAACACTCGTCGCCATCGGACGCGGCAAAGCGGAACTTCGTGAGTTGCAGTTGCCGCCGGTTCCCCCTGAAGAATTGCCGGACATGGTTCGCTTTCAAGCGATTCGTAGTTTTGCCTCCGCCAGCGACCGCGCGATTGTCGATTTCTTGCCCACGCGGCGAACACAGGACGCCAACACACTCATCGCGGCGGCGGTCAGCCCCGGCGATTTGGATGAGGTCCGCGAACTGTGCGGCACCTCTGATTTGATTCCCAAACGCGTCACGTTGCGGCCGCTTTCTGCGGCGTCGATGTACTTGCGACAGGAAAAGCCCAAGGGCATCTGTGTCTTGATCGACTTGCTCAACGCCGATGCGGAAATCGTCGTCGCCCGCGAAAGCCGCGTGATTTTCGTAAGGACCGTCAGGTTGCCCGCCGGTGAGCAGCAGCGTCCCCGAGCGATCGCGACCGAGCTAAAACGAACGATGGTGGCGTGCGGCGAATCGGCCACACCGGAGCGGATTGTCGTCTGGGGGCGACAGGAAGTGCACGCCCGCGACATCGAGGCGATTCAAGACTCCAGCGGTGCTGACGATGTTCGAGCGGTGGATCCGTTTAGCATGGTTCAGGTCCAAATGGACGCGTCGGAGTTGCCCGAACATAGCGGTCGATTGGCTCCGCTGGTGGGTTTGCTCGCGTCGGATGAGTCCGCCCCGGAAACGCTGATCGACTTCCTGAATCCCCGCAAACGCCCTGAAGAAAAACCCAATCATCTGCGAACGGCGTTGATGATCGGCGGGCCAATCGCGGCGCTTCTCTTGGTCGGTTTCTTCGCGTATCGAGAGTCCGCGAATTGGGACACCAAGATTGCCAACGCGACCGATGAGGTCAATCAATTGACTCCCGGCGCGGATTTGGCTGCCGAAAGCATTGCGCGGACCGAACGCATCGACCAGTTCCTCGACAGCGACGTCAATTGGCTCGACGAATTGCGACGGTTCGCCGAACAAGCGCCGCCGAGCGATGAAATGATCGTCGACAGTATCCTCGCCACTTCCGACATTCGCCGTGGGGGCGGTCAGTTGCGAGTGAACGGTCGCGTGACCGATCCGGGAATCATCGAACCGATGGAAGAGTCTCTTCGTGACGCGTCGCACAGTATCTCGGGAAAGGGTTCGAGCGAGCAAAAGGACGAACGAACGTATCGTTGGGGATTTTCGGAAACGATCGGTGTCACCGGTGCCGACATCCGCAATACTCGTTATGAGCGGATGGCTTTGATCGAGGAAAAAATGGCGACCGCGTCGAGCGACGATGAATTGGCGACCGAAGATGCGTCGGAAGCGACTGAAGTAACCGAGTCCGGTGACGCGAAACCGGATGGTGACCAAGAGCCCGTTGATGAGGCGGAGGTGTCGGCATGACCCAACGAGAAAAGATCCTGGCGATCCTGGTCGGAACCGTCGTCTTAGCGGGCGTTGGCCAGTGGACGTACAACGGCTACAAGAAAACGATCAAGAACAAGCAGAACCAGTTCGAGACGCTGGACGGAAAACGAATGCGGTTGAGCGAGCAGCAACTGCAGGGCGCTTGGGCGGATCGCCAATACGGCGAGTATCTCGTGCGTAGCGTTTCCAGCGACACCGAGACCGCTCAGACCAACTACAAGGCTTGGCTCTTCGATGTGCTCAAAAAGAATGGGCTTCTCAGCGGCGGATCGGTGATCGGAGATCGTGTCGTCCCCGTCGGCGATTTGTACCGGCAACTCACGTTCGAGTTGACTTGCAAGGCCGAGATGCCGCAGATCGTGGGCCTGGTTCACGAAATTCAGTCGACAGACTTTTTGCATCGAATTCGCGAGATGTCGATCACCCCGGAGCGCGGCGGCGACGGCTTGACGTTGAAGTTGACGCTCGAAGTCCTGTCGCTGAACGCCGCACCCGCGGACGCCAAGACTCCCGAGTCCGAAGCATGGCGCGTCGACCCCGAACTGACCGCCTACTCGGATCCGATCCTGAATCGAAATCTCTTCGAGCCACCCAACCAAGCGCCGAAATACAGCGGCCAGCGCACGCTTCAGGCGACCATTGGTCGTGCACAGCCGTTCCCGCTGGTTTTCAAAGACCCGGAGGATCACCCGATCAAATACGAACTCGTCGAAGGCCCCGAGACGGCTTCCATTGATGAATCCAGCGGGACGTTACGAGTGAGTTCCGAGGAAGTCGGTGAAGTCAATGTGAAGGTGAAGGTGAGCGACGGTGGCTATCCCAACCAAGTCGTTGAGCAGACGCTATTGGTCAAGTTCAACGAACCGCAGGCTCCACCGAAAGAGGCTCCGCCTCCACTTCAGTATGACGACGCCAAACAATCCTATTTGACCGCCGTGGTTCGAGCCGCTGGCGACTGGGAAGCCTGGGTCGAAGTGCGGACGCGGGACAAGACACTCAAGCTGCATGTCGGCGATGAGTTTGAAGTCGGCAGCGTTCGCGGGACGGTCAAAGCCATTCACGCCAATCACATGGAGATTCAGATTGGCGAAAAACTGGTGACTTTCCGAAGTAGCCGCGAAGTGCCGCTCAAAGCCGCAGTTGACAAGAGCTAACTCAGTCGACAAGAGCTAACTCAGTCGACAAGAGCTAACTCAGTCGACACAGCTAACTGTCGACAAGGTCACGCATTTGGAACCGTCGCCAAGGCTTCGATTCCAGCCCGATCCATTCGGACGAATCGCCAGTCTTCCAGGATCGTCGCACCGATGGATTCATAGAACTGGATTGCGTTGGTATTCCAGTCCAGCACCGCCCATTCCATTCGACCACATTCGCGTTCGACAGCGATCTGTGCCAGCCTGGTGAGGAATGCTCTTCCGACGCCATTGCCTCGGGAGTTTGGCCGAACATAGAGATCTTCGAGATAGATGCCGCGGCGGCAAAGAAACGACGAAAAGTTCTCGAAATAAAGCGCGTAGCCCACCAGTCCTTGGGCGGTCTCTGCGACCAGGCCCTCCGGGCCCCCTTCCTGCTCAAAAAGAACCGTCCGCAGTCGATCAGGCGTGGTGACCAATTGGTCTTCCAACTTTTCAAAGACCGCCAGCTCGCGGATCATGGCGAATAGTTCGTCGATCTCGTCATGGGTCACGGGGCGGATGGTGAAATCGCTCATTCGGTACTCCTGGGCATTGAACAACGTAAAGGGTACCCGAAGGGGCTCAATTTGAGACCCAGCCAGCGAGCTTCCTCCACACTGTGCTCTGTCCCCTGGAGCCAGCTCTGTCCCCGCAGCTGATTACCGATGTGCTCTGTCCCCCCTGGTGTCTTTGTCCCCCTGGTGTCTTTGTCCCCCTGGTGTCTTTGTCCCCCTGGTGTCTTCGCCCTGTCCCCTGGTG
>JBCBLJ010001020.1:0-2511 GCA_038520195.1 Planctomycetota bacterium | reverse complement strand
CGAGTCCGGCTTTTCGGCGATCATTTCGTCTCCGGCCGCAGCATCCGTTTTCACCCGTTCTAAAGGGAACCCAAAATGAATGCGATGCATTGGAGAAGAAATGATCGCCGAAAAGCCGGACTCGCAGTCCAACGTATTTACGGCGATCGAAGGAAAACAATAGTCGGATCCGATTCAAAAGAATGTAAAAGGAATCTCAGCGGGCCGCCTCCCAGCTGTCAGGCGACTTCGATGACCGCCTTGATCACCCCCGTCTCGGGCTTTGTGTACGACTCGAAATCGACCAGCACTCCATCCAAATCGGTACGGTGTGTGATCCACGGGTCGGTATTGATCAATCCGTTCTCGATCAGCTGAATGATCCGGGTGAAATCGCTCGGCAACGCATTGCGCGAGGCAACGATCGAGGCCTCCGGCTTGTGCATGGTCGGATGCGTAAAGCTGAGTTCGTCGGTGGTGATCCCCACATAAACCAGCAAACCGGTGCTGGCGAGGTACGTGAGCGCACCGGTCATCGAATGTTTGTTCCCTGTCGCGTCGACGATTGTCTGGTACATGTCCCCACCGGTCAGCTCCTTCATACGCTCCAATTCACTGCCGTCACCTTTGAACAAGACGGTGTTTTCAATTCCGTAATTGGATCGCACGAACTCGAGTCGATCAGGGTTCATGTCCATGACGCTGATCCGAGCACCGGTGAACTTGGCAAACTCGAGGGTCGCCAATCCGATGGGGCCCATGCCAATGATCATCGAGTGATCCGCCGGTTGCGGATTCGCGCGGTCATTGGCGTGGCAACCAATCGCGAGCGTTTCGACCAACGCGAGTTGGTCAAAGGACAGCTTCTTGGATGGATGCAGTTTGTCGGCGCGGACCAAAAACGACTCGCAAAGCCCGCCGTCCATCATCACGCCGATGACTTTCAGATTTTGGCAGCAGTTGGTCGAGCCGCGTCGACACGGATAACAGTTCCCACAATTCATGTAGGGTTCGACACTACAGCGGTCGCCCGCACGGACGTTTTCGACACCTTCGCCGACCGACATCACTTCGACGCCCAGTTCATGGCCGGGAATACGAGGGAAGTCAAAGAAAGGGAACTTTCCGAGGTAGCAACTGATGTCCGTCCCGCAAACGCCCATCCGATGGGTCCGCACCAGCGCTTCGCCGGGTCCCGGTGCCGCGGGCGGATCAATCTCGAGTGCTTTGAGTGTTTTCAGTTCGCTGATTTGAATCGCACGCACGCTAATCTTGCTCCAGGTCATAAACTCGTTGGGCGGTGCCGCCGAACAGGTCTCGCTGCTCATCATCGGACAATTCACTCGCCAATTCTTTCACGGTCGACAACCAGCGACCGTACTGTGTTTTCAACAGGCAGACCGGCCAATCGCTTCCGTACATCAGTCGCGAAGGGCCGAAACTTGCAAGCACGGTATCCCAGTAGGGACGAACCGTGTCGATACTCCATGCTTCATCGCGGACTTCGGTGGCGACGCCCGAGACTTTGCACGTCACGTTCGTAAAGTGGGCGATCTCGCGGATGCCCGCCGCCCATTCGTCATCAAATTGGTTGGCTCGAATCGTCGGCTTGGCGATGTGATCGATCACCATCGGAATGTCTGGATGTTTCCGGACAAATTCGATCGACGGTTGCAGGTGTTTCGCAAAGATCAACACATCGTACACAAAGCCACTTCCGTTCAGCTTGGCGATCCCCCGGTTGAATGCGTTGCCCAAGATGAAGTCGTCGTCAGGCTCATCATGGACCACATGACGGAGTCCCTTCAACTTCGAGGCGTCGGCGTACTTCTCCAGCTGCGCTTCGATCTCGGGCGAGCGAAAGTCAACCCAACCGACCACTCCGCGGATCAGCGGCAGTTCCTCGGCGAGCCCCAGAAGTGTGTCCGTTTCCAGCAGCGACTGGCGAGCCTGAACGGTGACAAACCCGTCGACGCCGTTGGCGGATGCTAACTCGGAGAGGTCTTTGAGCCAGAAGTCGCGTTTGAGAACGGCCTTGTCCTCCGTTATCCAGCCGTACTGCGCGGGCGTGTACTTCCACAAATGGTGGTGCGAATCAATGACCATGGGCCAATCAGGATAAGGATGGGGAAACCGAACCGGGCCGTTTCATTCGGCCATGGCGCGACACTGTACCAAAACCGGCGCTGGTTGCCTGCCGCGCGAAATCCATTCATGCCGAACGCTCGGCGAACCGGGAATCATCGGTACATCCGTCATGGCTGACAAACCTCGGACCAAATCGGGACGGGTGCAGTCACAGCGCCGTAGATTCCGATGACCTACTCGAACACGGATCCGCAACCTCCCGCTCGCGCCGACGCTCCCCCGACACCTCGCCGCGTGCCAACGTCCGATCACTGTACTGGAAAATATGTCTGATTCCGCCGCATCTGCCGATCAAGACCTCGCACAAGCGACTCGCAAAACCCGGGCCGCCGTCAAGCGGACCGATGCGGCCCAGTCGCCGCTGGAAACGTACTTGCGCGAGAT
>JBCBLJ010000467.1:0-6631 GCA_038520195.1 Planctomycetota bacterium | reverse complement strand
TGTTCGTGGGAGTCGGAACACTCGCGGTGAAGGCGATCACGTCCGAGCCGGCGCTTTCGGCCAGGCCACCGGCCTCGATCCGCACCCCCCTCTCGACCAGTGCGGCGGCATGCCTGAGGTCCGCCGCCTCCCCCTCGGCGCGACTCATCGTCCGATTCACGATCACCAGTTCATCTACCACGTTGGTGGCCACCAGTGCATAGCTCAGGGTCGAGCCGACGTGCCCACATCCGATTACGGTTACTTTCGCCATGGCTGGTTCGATGTCGTTTTCCGGAAAGACGCGAACTCGAGAAGACGTCAATTCGGCGACGTCCCTCGCGTTCGTCAGTCTACGATTGTTGCAACCGCACCGGATCGCGTTGAGAGTGCTGTTTGGAGACGGTTTTATTTGACGTTGGGGACAACTTTCGTTAGGTTATTAGGGTGCCGTGGACCACCTTGCGGCACCCCGCCTGCCCCTCCTGGGCTACCTGCTCGATGCCACGATGCATCGCGCCGGACTGGCGCCGGCCAGACGAGAGCGTCAATACGCGAACCAAATCTGCGGCGTTGTTCAGATCGAGTGTCGATCCACCTTTCCTGCGCCCGATGCGGTCGACGTTGACCAATACACTTGCAGGTGCTTGATTGATGAATCGATTCGTTGTCGGATTGCTGGTTCTTGGCGGACTGTTCGGCGCTTCGTGGGCTGACGAATCCAATGGCCCGCATGCGGTCGAAGCCGTCTCGTTTGCGAAGGATGTGGAACCGATTCTGCGTCGAAACTGTTTTGGCTGCCACCAAGGTGCCAAGCAGCTCGGTTCATACCTGATGACCGACTTCGACGCGATGCTCGCTGGCGGCGAAACCGGAGAAGCGGCGATCGTGCCTGGCAAGCCACAGGACAGCTATCTGATGGAGCAGATCACGCCGGTCGATGGCGTGGCGGAGATGCCGAAGTCGCCCGCAAAACCTCTTAGCGATGTCGAAGTCGACATCATTCGCCGCTGGATCGAAGCCGGCGCGGAGAACGACCTTGGCCCCTCGGGACCGCAATACAGCCGCGAACATCCACCCCGCTACAACGCCGCCCCCTCGGTCGCGTCGATTGACGTTTCTGCCGATGGCAAATCGATTGCCGTCGCCGCGTTCCACGAAGTCCTCGTGCTCGACGCCGACAGCGGTGGGTTGAAGACCCGATTGGTCGGTCTCAGTCCTCGTATCAATGCGGTCCGATTCTCGCCCAGTGGCAAAGACTTGGTCGCCGTCGGCGGCACCCCGGGCGTCGAAGGCGAAGTGCAAGTCTGGAACATGGACACCAAGGAACTTCGCTTATCGCTACCGTTCACGTTCGATGCGCTCTCGGGTGTCGCTTGGTCGCCCGATGGCACCAAGATTGCCTTTGGAGCGGCGGACAACGTGATCCGTGCGATCGATTCCGTTTCCGGCGAACAGGTCCTGTTTCAAGGTGCACACGAGGATTGGGTTCAGGACGTTGGTTTCACTCCCGACGGAAAGCACGTGGTGTCCGTTGCTCGCGACATGTCATGCAAGTTAACCGAGGTCGAAACGGAACGTTTTGTCGACAACATTACGTCGATCACGCCGGGAGCCCTTTCCGGTGGACTGAGCAGTGTCGCCGTTCATCCTCAACGCAATGAAATGGTCGTCGGCGGCTCCGACGGCGTTGTGAAGGTCTACCGAATCTTTCGCCAGACGGCGCGAAAAATCGGTGATGATGCGAACCTGGTGCGCCGTCTGCCCGAATTGCCGGGTCGAGTCTTTAGCGTCGCCATCAGTCCCGACGGGACACGCATCGCCGCCGTCAGCACACTCGACGGAGCGAGCGAAGTGCGAGTGTGGCGCTATGACTTCGATGGCAAGTTGACGGACGAACTCAAAGCGATCATCGCGAAGCTCGTCGCGCAGCGAAGTCCAGACGAAAAGAAGAAGGTCGAGGAGTATCGCTCCACTGAGACCGAGCAACTCGCGCAATTGAAGTTAGAAGCCGCCGCGTACGCGCTGAGGTTCGGCCCTGACAACTCGTTGGTCGTCGCGTCGACCGACGGACGTCTCCACGTGCTCGGTACCGACGGCAAACAACGAGCCGAATTCACGCTGCTTTCGGAGTCAGACACCGCGGGCGCGGTTGCCGGATCATTTGACGCTGCGAAGTGGGAGGATCCGCTCCCCAAAACGAAGCGTCCCTCCATCGATCCGGCGACCATCGTTGAGATACAAGTGACTCCCCAAACCGTCGCGCTCACGTCGCCCTACGACTATTGCCAAGTGATCGTGACGGGGACAACGATCACCGGCGATCAAATCGATCTGTCGCGTGCCGGTGATTGGAAAGTGCCCTCGTTCGCCAAACATGTCGGCGGCGGGTTGCTCCGTCCGCTAGACAACGGCAGCGGGGAGGCTGAATTCCAGTGGGGCGAGCATTCCGCGACGTTGCCGATTCAGGCGAACCGAATCGTCGGAGAAGATCCGTCGATCGGTGCCACCGACTTTATTCGTGATGTGAACCCGGTGCTTAGCCGACTCGGTTGCAACGCGGGGACGTGCCACGGCGCACAAAAGGGCAAGAATGGGTTCAAGCTATCACTGCGTGGTTACGACCCCATCTTTGACATCAGAGCGCTGACCGATGACCTGGCCGCGAGGCGGATCAATCCCGCCGCCCCCGAAAACTCGCTGATGCTTCGCAAGCCGCTCGGTCAAACGCCACACCAGGGCGGTAGTCTGATGACCGAGGGAGACCCGTATCATGCGGTCCTTCGGCGTTGGATCGCCGATGGATCCAATCTTGATCTGGGCACGCCACGCGTGGTCCGACTGGAAGTGTTTCCCAAAGACCCGGTGATTCAGACGATCGGTCAAAAGCAACAGGTGCGTCTCGTCGCGAGCTATGCCGATGGGACCACACGCGATGTCACTCGCGAAGCTTTCATCGAGAGCGGCAACACCGAGGTGGCGACCTCGTCCGTCGGAGGACTGCTGACTTCCGTGCGCCGCGGCGAGGCTGCCATCTTGGCGCGGTACGAGGGTAACTATGCGGCGGCAACGTTGACCGTGATGGGTGACCGCAGCGACTTTCAGCTCCAGAAGTACGCATCTTGGAACCGCGTGGACGAACTCGTTGCTGAGAAATGGGAACGCGTCAAAGTTGTGCCGAGCGAACTCTGTGACGACGCGACTTTTATCCGCCGAGTGACGCTTGACTTGACGGGGCTACCGCCCACCAGTGACGCGATTCGCAAGTTCCTTCGGGACGCTTCGCCGACTGAAGAAAAGCGAGCTCGGCTGGTGGATGCGTTGTTGGCCGGCGATGGCTACGTCGACTACTGGACCAACAAGTGGGCGGACCTGTTGCAGGTAAACCGCAAGTTTCTCGGAGTCGAAGGAAGCACCGGTTTTCAACAGTGGATTCGAAAAGCGGTCGCCGAAAATCGACCCTACGATCAATTCGCCCGCGAGATACTTACCGCATCGGGGTCCAACAAAGACAATCCCGCGGCCAGTTACTTCAAGGTACTTCGAACGCCCGAAGACACGATGGAGAACACCACTCATCTGTTTCTTGGCATTCGCTTCAATTGCAACAAGTGCCACGACCATCCATTCGAACGTTGGACGCAGGATCAGTATTACGAGATGGCGGCCTTCTTCGGACAAGTCGCACTCGAGAATGATCCACAGTCGGGCGGCAAACGGATTGGCGGTACCGCCGTCGAGGGCGCGAAGCCGCTTTTCGAGAAAGTGGTCGACCGAAAGACCGGCGATGTCACACACGCACGGACCGGCGAAATCGTTCCACCGGCATTTCCGTATGAGGTCAAGTGTTCGATCAATGACGACGCGACGCGTCGCGAGAAACTTGCTGCATGGATGACTTCCGCCGACAACCCGTACTTCGCACGTAGTTTTGTAAATCGACTGTGGGGTTACTTGATGGGCGTCGGTTTGATCGAACCGATCGACGATATTCGAGCCGGAAATCCACCCAGTAACCCGGCTTTACTTGATCACCTGACCACGAGCTTTGTTGATTCGGGATTCGATGTCCGTTCGGCACTGCGTCAGATTTGTACCAGCCGCACGTATCAACTCGACGTCCAGACGAACCCGCTGAACGAAGATGACGCACTCAACTATTCGCACGCGATGCCTCGTCGCTTGCCCGCCGAAGTGATCTATGACGCGGTCCACACACTGACGGGCGCCGTAAGCAATATCCCCGGAATGCCCAAAGGAACGCGTGCGGCGGCGATCACTGATTCCGGCGTTAAGTTGGCGGACGGGTTCTTGCAAAACCTGGGACGCCCGGTTCGCGAGAGTGCCTGTGAGTGCGAGCGTTCGAGTGACTTGCAGCTCGGACCGATTATGGCGCTGATCGGAGGCCCGACGATCGCCACCGCGATCGCCGACCCGAAAAACGAGTTGGAGAGAATCGTTCAGGAGAATCCGGACGATCGCCTTCTCGCTGAGGAGATCTTCCTGCGCTCGCTGGGCAGATACCCAACGGATGCCGAGATCGCAGCGTTTGAGGGAATCAAAACGCAGATAGAAGCGGATCACCAGATGCTGCAAGAGAAACTGGCGAAGCAGGAAGAGAGCTGGAAATCACGCAAAGCGGAGTTGGAGGCGACCCGTCTAAGGAAGCTCGAGGAGACCAACGCGAAGCTGGCCGCGAGAGTGGAAGCCGCCAAACCAGAGCAAGAGCGACTCGCCAAGGCGCGTCAGGAACGAATCACCAAAGCCGAGGCCGCACTGGCAAAAACGGAGGAAGCACTCGAGGGGAAACTTCCCAAGTTCGCCGAGGATCACAAGGCTGCCGTCGAATGGCATCCACTGAAGGCATCCAAAGCGACCGCGACCAACAAGGCGACGTTTGAATTTCGCCCCGACCGATCGCTGATGGCTTCGGGGAAGAAAGACAAAGGCATATACACGGTGACCTTCCCGACGTCGCTCAAGCACATCACGGGCCTACGGTTCGAAGCGCTCGCCGACCCGAAGCTTCCCGGGGGTGGACCGGGATTGCCGGCCAACGGGAACTTTGTCATCACCGAGTTCGAAGTCCTCTTCGCATCTTCCAAGGAACCGAAGAAACGTCGTCCCATCGCGATCGCAAGCGCCAAGGCGGACTTCACGCAGGGTGGTTTCAACGTCAACCAAACCTTCAACAACAACAAACGTGGGCAACAGGGCTGGGCGGTTCACGATGCAATGGGTGTGGACCACTGGGTGACGTACAAACTCAAACAGCCGATCGAAAACCCCGAAGGCGGAACGCTGGTGATCAGCCTGCATCAGTTCCACAACGCTGCGGAGCACCGCATCGGCCGTTTCAGGATCAGCGCCACGACGGCTGACGGCGACATCCCACTCGACCTCTCGGAAGGGTTGCGCGCGGCGGTCTCGACCCCCGCGGCGCAGCGATCCGATGAAACGAAACAGGCCTTGCTGGCTTACGTCGGGAAGACCGATCCGCAGAAACGCAAAGCGACCGCTGCGCTCGCCGAGGCCCGAAAGCCGGTGCCGCGAGATGCCGAAACGGTTCGGCTCGAGCAGCGGCGCGATCAGCTTTCCAAGGAAACTCAAGATGCGTCGGGCATCGTTCGCTTGAGGGCCGATGCGAAATACAGCGCGCAGCAGATGGAGAATCTACGTCTGACTGCTGCCGAAGATCTCACCTGGGCGCTGATTAACAGTCCCGCATTTTTGTTCAATCACTGATCAAGTTCCACGACTCACTCACCACCCGTCTCGGAGAGTTACCATGCTGTCGTTCAAAGGTTACAAGGCAAAAGACCTCTGTGATCCGAATCTGGCACCGACACGCCGCGCGTTCTTGCGCGTCGGAGGTTGTGGGATGCTCGGCTTATCGCTTCCGACGTTGCTTCAAATGGAACAAGCGTCCGCGACAACGCCGGAGGTCGGCGGGGGCCCGGGGTGGGGCAAGGCGAAAAGCATCATCATGGTCTATCTGCAAGGCGGGCCGAGCCACCTGGATCTTTGGGATCCCAAGGAAAATGTGCCGGACAACGTCAAGAGTCAATTCAGCGCGATCGACACCAAGTTGCCGGGAATCAAGTTCACCGAGAACTTGCCGAGACTAAGCCAACTGAATGATCGGTTCACGATGATTCGGTCAATGTCTTACACGCCCAACGGTCTGTTCAACCACACGGCCGCGATCTATCAGATGATGACCGGCTACACGACCGACAAAGTGAGTCCGTCGGGGCAGCTCGAGCCGCCTTCCCCCAAGGACTTTCCCAACTTCGGAAGCAACATCATCAAGATGCGCCCCGTCGACGAGCCAATGCTTCCGTTCGTCATGCTGCCGCGCCCCTTGCAGGAATCGAACGTCGTCGGCAAAGGCGGCTCGGCGGGCTTTTTGGGAAAGTCGTTTGACCCATACACTCTGTATCCGTCCGGCGACGACATGGATATGGAGAAGATGAGCCGCATCAAGATCGATGATCTGCGTTTGCGGCCCGAGGTCTTCAGCGTTCGTTTGAATCGACGAGCCAAATTGCGAACGCTCCTCAATCAGCAGATGCCTCACATCAACAAGGCCGTCGAAAACTTTGAGCTTGACGAGTATTACGACCGCGCGTTGTCGTTAATCGTGTCTGGC
>JBCBLJ010000848.1:0-3568 GCA_038520195.1 Planctomycetota bacterium | reverse complement strand
GTCGGCGTCGCACACTCAAACGGTCATGCACCTCTACGGCGATCGCCCGGCCTTGCAAAGGGTCCTCAGTTCGGTCTGCGACGTGAATCTGGACGACGCCTCCAACGCCTTCAGATAGGCCTCGTCCGACGAAGTTGTTTTCGGCCATCGCCACCGACGCGGCGGCGGCGGTCCACCCTATTCCAATCGGGACTCAGATCATGTTGCGGCTGTTCTCCTGTGCATTTCTCCTGCTCGCTTGCATGACGGTAGCGACCGCCGAGCGACCGCCAAATGTGGTGTTCATCCTTTGCGATGACCTTGGTTACGGCGATTTGAGTTGCTATGGGCATCCGACGATCACCACCCCGCGTCTGGATCAGATGGCCGCTGAAGGACAACGATGGACGAGTTTTTATTCACCGGCAAGCGTTTGCTCTCCGGCGCGTGCCGGATACCTCACCGGACGCTATCCAATCCGAGCGAGTTGCGCCGGTGTCGGCGGGCGGCGCGTCTTCTTTGACAACTGCCCCAATGGAATGCCGACGTATGAGATCACGATCGCGGAGATGTTGCGTGACCACGGATACGCAACGATGTGCATCGGCAAATGGCACCTGGGGCACCAACCGGAATACCTGCCAACCAATCAAGGATTCGATCGATTCTTTGGAATCCCGTACAGCAACGACATGGATGCACCCCGTCCACGTCCGCCCTATCACGAATTGGCCCGAACCAGCTGGAACGAACCGGTCGATCCGACGCTCTACAACGTTCCTCTGATCGAAAGTCGACAACCTCTTCGGTATGACATCGTCGAACGCCCCGTTCAGCAGGATACCCTGACCCGAAGGCTGACGGACAAGGCCGTTGAGTTCATCAGCGAGAATGCCGACACGTCGTTCTTCTTGTATCTGGCGCATCCGCAACCGCACATTCCCTTGTTCGCGTCGGAACCCTACCGCGGCAAATCCCGCCGTGGGCTTTATGGTGATGTCCTGATGGAACTGGACGACTCGATCGGCAGGGTGCTGGATGCACTGACATCGAACGGTGTCGACGAGAACACGTTGGTCATCTTCACCAGTGACAATGGTCCGTGGGCCACCTTCAGCTATCACGGTGGCAGCCAGGGACCTCTCAATGGGTCAAAAGGAACCAGTTGGGAAGGTGGATTTCGCGTGCCGGCGATCTTCCGCATGCCTGGCAAGATTCAACCCGGCGGCGTCGTCCAAGACATGGGTTGCGGTTTGGACCTGTTACCCACGATCGCCGCGTTGACGGGAGCAAGCTTGCCGGACGACCGAGTCATTGATGGCGTAAGCCTCGCCGCGACGCTGCTTCAGAACGCACCTTCGGCGAGAAGGGAATTCGTGTTCTACAACGGCCGCGAAGTTTGGGCGGCTCGACAAGGCAGCTGGAAGCTTCACCTGCAAAGCGCACGTCCCAAAGGGCCGATGAAGCATGATCCGCCCATTCTCTTCCAATTGGACGCCGATCCGTCGGAGAAGTACAACATCAATGGCCATGCACCGGAACCGATGAAGGTTCTTCCCAAGCTGATCGAAAAGCATGTTGCCGAAATGAAACCGGGTCCCGACCTCATGAAGGCGGTCGATGAGGAGGCTCGAATCCAATGATGAGGCAGATTCCGATTTCCTTGGGGCTCGACTTTGGCACCGAATCAGTGCGTGCCGTACTCGTCGACGCGTCGGGGCAAGAGCTTGGCGTCGCTTCGCACAACTATCGCCACGGCCAGATCACCGATTCGCTGCCAGGATGCGATGATCGGCTCCCCGATCGTTTTGCGTTGCAATCGCCCGGCGACTGGATCGATAGCGCCGCAGCCGCGACCCGCCAAGCGATCGAGCGAGCGGCCATCGACACCGAAAGAATCGTCGGGATCGGAGTCGATTTCACCAGCTGCACCATGCTTCCGACGAGGCGAGATGGGACGCCACTATGCGAAGACAATGCGTTCGTGGACGTACCACTTGCCTGGCCGAAGTTGTGGAAACATCACGGAGCGATTGCACAATGCGACAGAATGAACCTGATCGCGCTCGAGAGAAAGGAGCCATTCCTCGATCGCTATGGTGGCACCATCGGTCTGGAGTGGTTCTTTCCGAAGGTTTTGGAGACGATCGAAGGAGCTCCCCGGGTTTCCGATGCCGCCGAAGTGTGGCTGGAAGCGGGCGATTGGTTTGTTTGGCAATTGGTCGGCGGCAGCGCTGAATCATTAGCAAGGTCGACATGTCAGGCCGGATACAAAGCGCTCTGGTCTTCGACGGACGGATACGGGTCGACCGGCTACTTTGATGCGGTCCATCCGAAGCTCGCCGAGGCGGTCGCGTCAAAGCTCCCGGGAAAGATGCGGTCTCCCGGCGAACGCGCCGGGACGCTCTGCGAGTCGATGGCCGAGAAGCTACGGCTACCTTCCGGAATTGCCGTTTCTGCAGCGACCATCGACGCTCACGCGGCGGTTCCCGGCGTTGGTGCTGCCGGCCCGGGCGTGATGGTGATGGTGCTGGGGACCAGCAGTTGTCACATGCTGAACTCGGTCAACGGCAAGCCCGTCGACGGCGTCGCCGGAATGGTCGCAGGTGGAATCCTGCCGGGCCTGTACGGCTATGAAACCGGTCAGGCCGCCGTCGGCGATGCCTTCGCGTGGTTGCTGAAGTTACTGAATCTTGACTCCTTTGATGCTCTCGGCCGCGACGCAATGGCATTGCCGCCCGGTGCTGGTGGCGTTTCCTGCATGGATTGGTTGAACGGATGCCGCACACCCTTGATGGATGGCAAGCTCAAGGGCGCATTCACCGGATTGTCCCTGAACACGACGCCCGCGCATATGTATCGGGCGTTATTAGAAGCCTCGGCGTTTGGTGTTCGCTGGATCGTTGACGTCCTTACGACGGGAGACGTTGCGGTTAACGAATTCGTCGCCACCGGTGGTTTGCCGCACCATAACCCGGCAGTGGTGCAAGTCTACGCCGATGTTCTAGGCCAGGACGTCGAGATCCATCCATCGCAGCAGGGTCCGGCAATCGGTGCGGCCGTTTTGGGCATGGTGGCGGCCGGAAAAGAGACGTCCGGCTTTGAGAACGTCGCTGAAGCCGCCGCCGCTATGGCGGCTGTCCCCGAAGCTCAAAAGAACATCATCCGATCCAATCCCCAACATACCGACGCCTACAACGACCTCTATCGCGGCTACCGAACGCTGGCGAAGCATCTCCAGGAATTGACCTCATGATTGGTAAGACTCCGCGACTCTCGAATCCATCTCTCCGCTGGCTGATCGTGGTCAGCGCACTGATTGCCGCGCCAACGATGCGTCGCGCCAGCGGCGAAACCATCACCACGCAACGGTTACTTGAGGAGATGACCGACCGAGATGCGTTGGCATCGTTTCCATCGCCCGCGTACCGTGCTCTCCAGGCGTCCAGCTTTGACCGCGCATCTCAAAGTCCAGATATGAAAGGATGGACCGCGAATCGCGACTACTCCCAGTTTCTCCGCACCGATCAACACCAAGGGCGAACGGAACGGGTGATGATGGAAGCCGAGGGTCCCGGCGCGGTCGTTC
>JBCBLJ010000918.1:0-3131 GCA_038520195.1 Planctomycetota bacterium | reverse complement strand
CGGCGTCTATCACCAAGGTCGGTACGAGACTCAGGTCCTCGATTCCTTCGGGCTTGTGGGAAAGAACAACGAAGCCGGTGGGCTCTATTCCATCCGCGACCCCGACATGAACGCGTGCCTTCCGCCGATGGCCTGGCAAACCTATGACGTCGACTTCACCGCGGCACGTTGGGATGAAGCGGGAAAGAAAACCGCGAACGCAAAAATCACGGTCAAACTCAACGGCTTCGTGGTTCACCGAGATGTCGATTTGCCACGCACCACGACGGCCGCGCCCTTCAAAGAAGGACCATCCGACGGCCCAGTCTATTTACAGGATCATGGCAACCCCGTCCGCTACCGCAACATCTGGGTCCTGCCGCGCGACGTCGACGCCGAAGCCAAGCGGCCAATTGTCCCTGCCTTCGAACGTTTTCATGCGGCGTCGGCGAACGGTGTGATCGATGGCGGAAGACTGTTGATTGCCGAATTGAACTGTGTCGCTTGTCACCAAGCCGGTGCAAGCGTGGTTCCGGATCTCCAACCGAAACAGGCTCCCATCCTCGACAACGTCGGTGATCGGGTCCGTCCGGAATGGATGATCGATTTTCTCTCCGATCCACACGCGTCCAAACCGGGCACAACCATGCCCGACCTACTCAACGGGATGGACGAGGCCGAGCGAAAATCGACCGCTCGTGCGCTCACACACTTTCTCGTGGGAATCGATTCGGTATCCCGAGGCGGCCCGGGCGGCAAGACGCAGGAAGGCGAGAAGCTGTTTCACGAAGTGGGTTGCGTGGCATGTCACCTGCCCCGCAACGGCAAGCAAGCTTCCGCGGCGACGTCGATCCCGCTGGTCGGGATCGAGAACAAGTACACGCGCGCTAGCATGGAGGCCTTTCTAAGGAATCCACACGCCGTTCGCCCGTCGGGTCGGATGCCCAAATTGGACCTTCCCGATGATTCGCTACGACATCTTGCTCAGTACCTCACGGGCGACGACGAAGTCACGCTGGGTCCGCAGAAGAATCTGCCTAGTGTCACCAACATGCGGTTCGAGGCGTACCATCGAAGAGTCGACCGGCTACCAAACTTTGACGGGCTCACGCCCGACGCGACCGGAGTCTCGCGTGGACTCGACATCGGCGTTGGCAAGCGGGACACAGACGTCGTGTTGAGATTCTTCGGCGACTTGCCGATCAAAACGGCCGGGAGCCACCGCTTCGCCATGCGCTCTGACGACGGCAGCAAGCTTTACATCGATGATGAACTTGTGATCGACAACGACGGCGTCCACGGCGAAGTCACGAAGGAAGGCAAACGTTTTCTCGATGTCGGCGCTCACACCGTTCGAGTGGAGTGGTTTGAGAAAGCGGGTGGCGAAGCGCTTCAACTCGACTGGACCGGCCCTGGCAGGAAACGCGAGCGTCTGGACTATTCGATCGTGATGCCCGAAACCGGCGAAGCAGCACTCGCGAAGCTCCAACCGGCTAAAGTGGATCCCGATGCTTTCGTATTCGACGCGAGTCTTGCAGAGAAAGGACAACAGCTCTTTCAGTCGCTCGGTTGCGCCGCTTGTCACCAACGAAGTGACGGCGACACACGCCTTTATTCAAGACGTCCGGCCCCCGACTTTGCGTCGCTGCGGATGGAGGGAGGATGCCTCACTTCCGCCTCTGGCGCACCAAGGTTTGATCTCGTCGACGCCCAAGAGGACGCGATCAAGGCTGCATTCAATTCGACAAAGTCATCTGACTTGGTGGAAGACGACCAAAGACTGGTTCACCGGATGAAAGCCTACAACTGCTACGCTTGTCATCAACGCGGCACGTTGGGCGGTGCAGAATCAGACCGCAACGCTTTCTTTACGAGCACCATTCCCGAGATGGGTGACGAAGGCAGACTCGCGCCGCCGCTCGATGGTGTCGGCGACAAACTCCAAGCGAGCTGGCTCAAACAAGTCGTCGCGAACGGCAACAAGAGTCGGCCTTACATGAAAACGCACATGCCGAGTTTTGGGGGTGACGCCGGAGACTACTTCGCTAACGCTTTCTCCAAGGCGGACGTGATCCGCGAGCCATACGGGGCTTCTCGAGATGAACCGGAAAGTCGTCGCGTCGCGATGGGACGCAAGCTCGTCGGCGCGAAGGGGCTGGCTTGCGTGAGTTGCCACACGTTCGGAAAATTCAAATCGACGGGCATTCAGGCGATCGCGCTCGACACGATGGCGACTCGCATTCGTGAGGATTGGTTCCACCGCTACCTCCCCGACCCACAAAAGTACCGACCGGGCACGCGGATGCCGACCGGTTACCCGAAAGGCGTTAGCACCGTCACCAACATCTACGACGGCGACCGCGATCTTCAACTCAGCGCGATGTGGGCGTTCCTCAAGAAGGGAACTGCCGGCGGCGTCCCCGAAGGGATCACCGGCGGCATGATCGAACTCAAGCCAACCGATCGACCGGTGCTATACCGTAACTTTATCGAAGGCGTCTCACCGCGGGGCATCGCCGTCGGCTACCCCGAAGCCGTTAACGTGTGCTGGGACGCGGACACCATGTCATTGGCTTTGGTTTGGCAAGACCGATTCATCGACGCTGCGAAACACTGGGTCGGTCGAGGCCCAGGCAGACAAACGCCGCTGGGCGGCAATCAGCTGAAGTTGGAGAAGACGAGTCCCGTCGCGGTTCTATCAAGCGAAAGTGAGCCCTGGCCGCCCGAAAAGCCCCGTGAGAATGGGTACCGGTTCCTAGGCTACCGATTGAACGAAAAGGGCCAACCGACGTTTCGGTACCGTACGCCGGTCGCGATCGTCGAGGACAAACCAGTGCCGGTCGCCGGCGAGTTGAGCGGGACGCTGAAGCGCGAGTTAACTGTGACGCCGACGAACCTGGACGGAAAGCGGATCTTTGTCCGCGCCGCCGACGGGCAAATCGAAGAACGCGACGACGGCTGGTTTGAGATCAACAAGGCGTATCGAATGCGGATCAACGTTAAAGTGATTCTGCGACAGAGCAACGGCAAAACAGAGCTGCTCATCCCCATCACCGAGCCCACCGAAATCACCCAAGAGTACGTCTGGTAGCCACTCTCAACTCTCAACTCTCAACTCTCAACTCTCAACTCTCAACTCTCAACTCTCAACT
>JBCBLJ010000713.1:0-4375 GCA_038520195.1 Planctomycetota bacterium | reverse complement strand
TTGATGATTGCGTTTTGCATGCTGTTCGGCATCCCCGCGGTGATCCTGTGGATGGGAGGACAGGGGACTTGGATCGAGGGCGACGAAACCATGCTTCGAAACAGCCGAGGTGTGGAGGTCCCGATCGATTCGATCGTAAAGATCGACAAACGGCGTTGGCCCGAAAAGGGCATCGCCAAGATCTACTACGAAGTCGACGGAAAAACGAAGAAGTTCGTCATGGACGACTTCAAATACCATCGCGAGACGATGGGCGAACTCATGAAGTTTGCCGAGGCGAATCTGACTGAAGATCAACTGATCGGTGACGGCTTCGAACGCGACAAGTTTGATGAAACCGAAATCGACGACGAATACGAAGACGAATACCACGACGATGAGTACGAGGAAGAGTTCGACGAAAGCGACCAGGAGTACGAAGAAGAACTCGATTCCGAATCCGAAGACGGTGAAAACAAGGACTCCTAGTCCTTTACGATCACGCCCGTAAAGATCGGACGCACTCTACAACGCTTGCTCCTACTTCAGTTCGGGTGGCACAGCACCATACTCCCAACCGTCGCCGTTGAATTTTGCGGCGGGTTTTCGCGTCGGAACTTCTCCCGGAGTCATGCCGCTGGCAAGTTCGATGGCGGCGTCGACGAGTTGTGTCCCAGCGGTAATCTCCAGATTGCTGTAACTGGTCAGCCGCGTTTCATAGCCGCCTCCCTTCGGTCCGAACGCTTCTTCGGTGGGCACGTACCCGACACAGCCATTGGCCAGTGAGACGGGAAAGGTGTACGGAAACTTGCTGCCTTGCTTGATGTTCAGTCCGAGTTGGCAGAAGAACTCCGCCGGATCGGTCAACAGAACCGCGGGCCCGATTTGGATCGCTTGCACTTCCGCGTCGGCGATCGGGTGTTTCTTGAGACGTTCGTTGAGCAGAAGGATCTCCTTGGCGAAGGTCCAATTGGTGCGTCCCACCTCCCCGGGATCCTGTTCGACCATTGCTTGACACCGTTTCACTCGTTCGCGACTGGGCGCGCGACGCTTGATCCGGAGGATCGTCGAACGAGACGCGATCTTAACCGTCTCGGTTCGCGGCTCACGCAACAACACCTTCACGGCTTCGGCGCCGATACAACCGCCGACAAACCGCGACGATTCGGCGGCGCCTCGCGTGGCGTACGGTGTCACGTTTTCGACTTGCGTGACATCACCCGATGCGCCAGCAAGAAATACGAGCACCACGTCTTCGCCGAACACACCGCGAATCACTTGTTCGACATAGTAGATGTAATTGGCCGAGATCCCCGGCGGACTCGCTGTTGCGTGGCAAACGAAGTTGACGAGGCAGCCTTCGAGTTCGCCTTTCTCGGACCAGACGCCAATCACACCGACTTCGGGGTCCGTCGGGCCGGCCACCTTGACGATTTCCGGGTTGCCGGGTCTTGGGTGCGTTTGTGTTCTTCCGTTGGACATCAAGAACCGCCGATTGAACGCAACGTTTGGTTCATGCCCACGTCCGACACTTAATTGACGTATTCCGCGTCGCTGGAAGGCCTCGCGCACGGCATCAACGATTTGGTCTTCCACGTGCGCGACGTAGCCGGCATTTGCGGTTGAAGACTGTTCGTACGCGAGCTTTTGAATCGCTTCGGGCGCGTCGTGATACTCGTCCGGATAAATCATCCCGGTGGGACCCGACGAATGCGAGTGAGTCGCATGGATCAGGATCGCGTCGGGTCGAATCGATGTTTCCTTGGCGATCCGATTTCGAGCCGCCGTGACCAATTGCCGCCGAACCAACAGGGCATCAACACTGACGACGGCGACGATCTGCTCGCCATCGTCGAACACGCCCGCTCGGACTTTGCAAGGATCATGAATCGAACGATGATACGACTTGCCGTAGCCACCCGGACGCTCCATCCCGATTTCAGGTGTGATGTCCCGTTCAGCAAATGCAGATCGGAGTGGTTTCTGGGCGTAGCACCATTGCGGCGCGAAGATGATCGCTAGATAGACGATGATTCGAATTCGGGGCGACATGATCGGTTAAACTCGTGGGAAGCGTGACGCGCGAGTGCGTGGAAGGATGTTTGGCGGGCGACGATCGGTGGTTGGCTATGAACTTCAAGAATGTAACTCGATCGTTACGGACGATGTTTGCGATCCTGGCGGGTTGCTTGTTTGCCTCGATGTGTCGAGCCGAGTCGACTCGTCCGCCAAACTTTATCGTGGTGTTCTGCGACAACCTCGGTTACGGCGACATTGAGCCATTTGGCTCCGCCCTGCACCGAACACCGAATCTCAATCGCATGGCCCGGGAAGGCCGAAAGTTCAGTCATTTTTACGTGTCCGCAGGTGTGTGCACCCCTTCACGAGCGAGCCTGATGACGGGTTGCTATTCGCAACGCGTTGGAATGCACGACAACGAACGGGACGGCTGGGTGCTGCGTCCGGTTTCGCGATACGGTTTGCACCCGGATGAGGATACGATCGCCGACGTCTTGAAACGGCGGAGTTACGCGACCGCGATCATCGGAAAGTGGCATCTCGGTGATCAGCCACGTTTTCTGCCAACGCGGCAGGGCTTCGATTTGTTTTTCGGAGTGCCCTACTCGGATGACATGACCGCGCGGGTCTGGGAAAAGGATGGGTCGACGTGGCCGCCACTGCCGCTGATGGAAAACGAGCGTGTGATCGAAGCCCCATGCGACCGCGATGGGCTAACCCGTCGCTACACCGAACGGGCGGTCCAGTGGATACGGGATCACAAAGACGAGCCGTTCTTCTTGTACTTTCCACAAGCGATGCCGGGTAGCACGTCCAAGCCTTTCGCTAGCGCGGAGTTCAAGGGCAAGAGCCGCAACGGGCCATGGGGTGATGCGATCGAAGAGTTGGACTGGTCCGTCGGCCAACTTCTCGACACATTGGTCGAACTCTCGATCGCGGAAAACACCTTGGTCATTTGGACGTCCGACAACGGAGCGCCAGTGAAACCCGGTGGTGATCTCAGTCGCGGATCGAATGGACCGCTCCATGGACGCGGATACACGACCGCTGAGGGTGCGTTTCGTGTTCCGACCATAGCTTGGCAACCCAAACGCGTGCCCGCGGCGACCGAGTGCAATGAGATGGCAACGACGATGGATCTGTTGCCCACGTTCGCTCGACTTGCCGGCGCGGCCCTTCCTTCCAAAACGATCGACGGAAAAGACATCGCGCCGCTCGTCTTCGGACACGACGGGGCGACCTCACCTCACAAAGCATTCTTCTACTACCAGCAACAGCAACTGCAAGCCGTTCGGAGTGGCCGCTGGAAGCTCTTTCTTCCCGTGAAGTCGAATCGGCATCCTCACTTTGCCAGAGATGGCGAGCCAAGTGATCTGTTGTTTGATGTCGTTAATGATGTCGGTAGCAAACAGAATCTCGCCGAACAGAATCCTGACACTGTTTCGCGGCTGAAAGAACTCGCGATGCAAGCCCGCGAGGAACTCGGCGACATGGGCCTGGTTGGCTCGGGGCAACGCCCGCCTGGCAAGCTGCCGGACGACCAGTCGCCGGTTCCACTCACGTTGAAAACGCCAAAGTCGGCGTTGGAAGTGATCGAGAGCGTGCGTGGTGGTCGCCATTGGGTCGACAAGCAGCCTGATCCCCCACGAACACCCGAAGCATCACTCAAGTCTTTCGAGATTGAACAGGGCTTCAAAATTGAACTCTTTGCGTCGGAACCCTTGGTGAAGGATCCGGTTTCGATCGCGTTTGATCATCGCGGCCGAATGTTCGTGGTCGAGTACGGCGACTATCCCGAAGGCCCGCCGGACGGCGGATCACCACTTTCAAGGATCGTGATGTTGGAGGATACCGACGGCGACGCCGTCGCCGACACGCGGCATGTATTCGCCGACGGCCTTGACTTTGCGCACAGCATCATGCCGTACCGCGATGGACTGTTGGTTGGGGCAAAGACCAAGATCCTTCATCTGGTCGACACCGATGATGATTCCGTCGCGGACCAAACCCACGTTCTATTCGACGGGTTCAAGCCAGCTCATCCTCAGATGCAAATCGGTAATCCGCGCTGGGGAATCGACAACTGGGTGTATTTGAACTATGGCCCGGGAAGCATTCGTTCTTCGAAGGAGCCAAACCAAGTCGTCGAGATGCCTCGCAAGGATTTTCGATTTGATCCGCAGTCGCTTCGATTCGAATCCGACGCCGGGATGGGGCAGTTTGGCAACACCATCGATCGTTGGGGACGCCGATTTTACTGCACCAATCGGAACCCGATCCTCACGACATTCCTGTCGAAGGAGGTGCTGTCGCGGAATCCGTATCGAGACGCATCGAGGGGTTTTTATGACGTCGGAAAAGCCGGCGGAGAGACGCG
>JBCBLJ010000027.1:0-23077 GCA_038520195.1 Planctomycetota bacterium | reverse complement strand
CGGACGATGCATTCAGCGTGGAGCGGTTCTTGCGGATCATGAAACAGTCACGGGGCTTTGGCGGATGCTGAGGGTCTTCAGGATAGACCCAAGCCAACGCGTATCAACCTTGCGTCTGGGCGTCTCAGTCGTTTCCCCTGTCGACCCTTGGAAATCTCATCGACGGACCCGATGAGGGAATGCTGCGACCGTGACCGATCACGTTGCAAAAAGTCTCCGAGATTGGCGAGCGACCCTCGTGACTGACAACACGCCAGACATGTCAGGGCCGCTACCACCCACAGTTTGATCGCGAATCCTTGAGGGTTGTCGCACACTCGGACGCGTCGTGACTGGGTCCGTCATCGGACCGAGCGATCGTTTCGAGTCATTGATTTCGCGACCCAATTCATCATCTCGCCATGCTTGATTTTCTGACCGGCCGCCAAAGCGTCGCGACAAAACTACTAACGGAATGTTGTCTCCAGGCCCTTCCCGCGACCGTCTTGTCGCCCACGAGCGGATTAGTCTGTCACGGTCGTTTCCAAAGTCTCGACCGAACCAACGTTCTTATCCGGTTCAACAAGGAATACTCGCCGCTGCTTTCGGAACCAATGTGTTGTGTGACGTTTCAGTATGAAGGGAGAGCGCGGGCTTTCTTCACCCATCTCTCGGGCGTCATCGATCGACAGTCACGAGATGTCGCCTTCGCGTTGCCGGATGAGATTCGCACAGCCGAACGCCGTCATTCCTTGCGCGTCCCGGCAACACCAGATTGCCCAGCTCATGTCCGAATCGAATCAAAGTTGACCTTCGATCCCGGTCCCGGGATGGTCGTCAACCTGGGCCTCGCAGGAGTTCTCGTCGACTTTCACTCCGCCTCGGTGTTGCACGGTTTTGGTTCAAGGGTCGCCATCTCGATCGCATGTGGCCGAGACTCGGTCAGGATCGCAAGTCGAGCGGTGCGACAAGACCGCGTACGATGCGCATTCGCTTTTGAAAATCCGATCGCCTCGAAGGCGAGCAAAGGCCTCATCAAAATCCTTCGGCGAATGGAAGACGCATGGACCACCGAGCGTGCCATCCGATCCGGGAATCAGGCTGGCCTCATCGACTTGATTTCGGCTCAGTAGGCATCCGCACCGGTCTCGTTTCCAGCACCACATCCAGCAACGCGCTCTGAAACTCTTTCCGCGCCCGATGGGTCGCCAGCCGTTGGATCGCCAGCCAATGGATCGCCGAACGGCTGCTAGGGCCTGCGCCAGAAGCTTGGGAATACCAGGACGAGGACACTGAAGACCTCGACTCTTCCCAGCAGCATCAACCAAACGAAGAGCAACTTCGCGCCTTGGCTAAAGTTCGCATAGTTCTGTGTCGCGCCCACGACACCCAAGCCGGGTCCGATGTTATTGAGCGTGGCTGCCACCGCACTTGCGCAATCAAGCAGTTTTTCATCGAGAGTATTGTCGACGGGATCCGCCACGCCCGGCTCGTATCCCCAGGTCGAATTCGGTTCGAACGTCACCAGTAGCATCCACGACGCGACGAACAAACCAAGAATCAGGCAGAAGTACACCATGATGCCCGAGAGCATCGACGGATCGTCCGCCGTGGTCTCGCCGATGCGGACCAATCGGACGACGCGCGGTCGATACGCCAACTCAATCTCGCGACGCAGAATCTTGTAGAACAAGACATGCCGGATCACCTTCATGCCTCCACCGGTACTGCCGGCGCAACCACCGATGAACATCAGCAGCAACAGGCTCCCACGGCCGAAGTTGTTCCATTGATCAAAATCGGCCGTTCCGTAACCGGTCGTTGTAATAATCGAAACAACTTGGAAGAGACCGTTGCGAATCCCGTCACCGGTCGTTTCGAAGCCAACGTCCCCCGCTCGGAGTCCAAAGAACACGATCCCCACCGTCAACCCGAAGATGATTCCGATGAAGGTCTGAAACTCGACGTCCCCAAACAGTCTTCTCGGGCCGCCGATCATTGTCAGGTAAAGCAGCGTGAAGTTGGTTCCGGCGAGGATCATGAAGAGGATCGTCGTGTATTCGACGACGGAGCTCTCGAATGCCCCGAGAGAGGCGTTGTAGGTACTAAAGCCTCCCGTCGCCATCGTCCCAAACGCGTGACACAGTGCATCAAAAAGGGTCATGCCCTCGATCATGTAAACGGCGGTGAGCGTCGCGTTGAGCCCGCAATAGATTCCCGCGAATACGAGCGCGGTGTGCTGCATTCGCGGCATGCTGCCGTCTTTGCTAGGTCCGGGCATTTCGGCGCGCACCATCGCTTTGCCCGCCGAACCCTGACCCAGGATGGCGACGAATAAGACGACAATGCCGAGCCCGCCAAGAAAGTGGGTCCAGCTTCTCCAGAACAAGATGCAGTGCGGTACTGAATCGGCATTCTCCAGATCCGTCAGGATCGTCGCGCCCGTCGTGCTGAAACCGGCCTGAGACTCGAACATCGCTTCGATGAACGTGATCGGACGATCCGGCGCGATTTGGATGCCGGTGAGATAATACGGCAGTGCTCCGAGGACGGTCGCCATGACCCAGCTCAGTCCGACGATCGCCATCGCTTCTTTTCGGAACAGAGGCGCGCCCCGCCCGCGGCGACCGCTCAACAGCAAGACCGTACCGACGAACATGCTGATCAGCATGCTATACAAGAGTCCGCGAACGCCCTCCGACTCGACCGCTTCGGCAGCGGGGAGATGTGTTCGATCCGCCAATGCCGGAAATGCAAAGGGAAAACTGATGCTCATCGAGGCGCCAATGAGCAAGCAGATCGCACCGAGAACGCGACGCAAAAGTGCAAAATTCAAGGGGTTCCCTGCCTCGATCCGAGCCGCCAAACGAAACCCCAACCTTAGATTGGCATCCACTTTGCATCCAGCCGTAACCGGCAAGAACAGCCCTTTCCCTGGGGATGATTCGTCGCCGGGCGATTGACGCAGGAGGCGGCGTCAATCGCCACTTTTTTGCTCCTCGCACGTCTCATTTTGCTTGTCCTAAGTTGCTACACTTCCGGCATTTTGCATCTCTTTCCCGTGCCGAATGACTGCGATGTGTGGACGTTTTACCCAGCGGACCCCCGCCGCAAGCTGGACCCAAGAGTTCCTGCCGCTCTGGTCATCAGAGGAACTCGCTGAACTCTCGTCGCAACAAGCACTCGCCGCTCGATACAACATCGCGCCGACCCAGACGGTACCCTGCGTCATGCAACGTCCTGAATCGGCGAAACGGACCGTCGAGATCTTGCGATGGGGGCTTTTGCCGTTTTGGGCGACGGACCTCGCCATTGGCGCACGAGCGATCAACGCGCGAAGCGAATCGGCTCACGAGAAAAGCACGTTTCGACAAGCGTTCTCGAACCGACGCTGTGTGATCCCGACCGACGGCTACTTTGAATGGCAGGTCTCTCCAGACGGCAAACAACCGTATTACACGCGACGCCGAGATGATGGCATGCTCGCAATGGCCGGGCTCTGGGAACGAAATGATCAACTCGGCGAAGACGGGCAGCCGATCTTGAGCTTTACCGTACTCACAACGAATTCAAACGAAGCGACGCGCCACCTCCATGACCGGATGCCGGTGTTCCTCCGGAACGACCAACTTGAATCCTGGTTGGATCCACAACTCGATGCGGTGGATCGGCTTCGTGAGATGCTACAGCCGGCTCCCAATGAGTGGCTCGAAAGCCATCCCGTTTCGAAATTGGTAAACAGCCCAAAGAATGATTCTGCGGAATGTATCGAACGCATTCAACCTCTGCGGCAACGGTCCCTGTTCGAGTGAGGCACGACGATGCCCGAACTCCCCGATGTGATCACCTATGTCGAAGCGCTCGATCGCCTATTGGCGGGTCAGGTGATCGAGACCGTTCGTATTCGCAGCCCGTTTGTCTTGCAAACGTTTGACCCGCCCATCGAGACCGTATGCGACCGAAGAGTGCTCGGATTCTCTCGCCGCGGGAAACGAGTCGTCTGGGAACTTGAGGATGAAGTCTATCTCGTCGTCCATCCGATGATCGCCGGCAGGTTTCATTGGAAGAAAGTGGGTTACGGCGGACGCGGCAAAAATGATCTTCTCACGCTTCATTTCAATCACGGCGTGATGGCGGTCACCGAAGCGTCCAAGCAGAAGCGTGCCAAGGCGTGGGTCTGCGATTCAATCGCACAGGTCGACGCGCTTGACCCCGGCGGCCTCGACGTCATTTCATGCACGCTTGAGCAATTCGCCACCGCGCTTCGACAGGAGAATCGCACGCTCAAGCGAGCACTGTGCAACCCGAAGGTGTTCGATGGCATCGGAAACGCCTATAGCGACGAGATCCTGCTGGCTGCGCGACTCTCGCCGATGAGACGGACGTCGCAGCTCTCGGATGACGAAGTCCAGCTACTTCATGAAGCAACTCAGTCGACGCTGTCGACTTGGATCGAACGGTTGCGGGAACAGAGCGGAGATCGTTTTCCCGAGAAAGTCACCGCGTTTCGGGAAGAGATGAAGGTACACGGCAAGTTCAAACAGCCTTGCGCCGATTGCGGAACGACGGTGCAGCGAATTCGCTACTCGAGCAATGAGTGTAACTATTGTCCGCGCTGTCAGACCGACGGGAAGATCCTCTCGGATCGCTCGCTCGCAAGACTGCTGAAAGACGATTGGCCGAAGTCGCTCGAAGATCTCGAAGACTAACGAGCGTCGTTATCCGGCGCGGCGATTACCTGCGCCGGCGGCGACCAGCGAGCCCGAGTGAAAACGCCATTAAACACATGACTGCGCCGCTCGGCTCGGGGATCGCCGAAACCGTGAACGCGATTTGGCCGGACCCCAGCGCCGTGGAAAAATTCGGATTCAGCAATTCCGTGACCCCGGACGGGTTATCTCGAACGGCGACCGAGGTGGTCAACGTCGCTGAGCCATCGCTCACGCCGACGATGTCCAACGTGATGGTCTCACCCGTCTGCAGACCGAGATTGCTGTAGTCGAAGGTGAGCGTGCCGACGCGAAATGGATTGGTGTCGGCGAGAGTGAAGACGACCGCGCCGGGTGCGAATGCGTCGAGCAGAATCTGAGACTCAAATCCAGGCGTCACCCCAAATTGCTCCGCCGCCTGCCAGGGGACGAAGGTCGGCGACGCATCAAAGGTTACTCGCGTAAAGTCGGCCAACGCAGTTCCGGCGACTTGCGAATTAATCACGTCGAGGGTGATCAGCTCAATGTCATCGCCGATGCGCGCGGACGTACCGGCCAGGAAGAAATCTGACTGAAATCGCTCGCCACCGATGTCGCGCACACCATCGAGGAACCCGATGACTTCCGCCTTGGCGGAAGAAACCGACGCAAGCGAAGACATCGCAAGCAGCAGTAGGCGGCGAATGGCAACCGCGTAGAGGGACGACATGTCGTAAGCCGAGCGAGAGAATCGAAACGCTCTCGGCATGCTAGACACCACCGCCCCGCGACGCAACGACTCGTGGCCATATTGCGCGGATCCGACGGGACAGTGGTTGTCGGATGAAACCGTCTTGGCTCAACGAGGGCTAGTCCTCGAAGTCGATCTCGATATTGTTCTCACTCGCCGCGGACCGCAGCTTGGCAAGTGCGCGGGCTTCGAGTTGCCGAACGCGTTCCTTGGTGACGCCCATTTCCGCGCCGACTTCTTTCAACGTCAGCGGTTCGCGTCCTCGTTCCAACCCAAAACGAGCCGAGATGATTTTCTGCTCTCGTTCGTCGAGACGGTTCAGGATTTTCGAAAGCTCGCGTTTGCGGCTTCGGTGCTCCGATTCCTTGATATAAGGATCGAGCCGCTCATCCTGACGCGCGAGGAACAACTCTTCGGTCGTGGTGCGAAAACGATCGCGATGCTTGAACTCGTTCGGAATCGTGCGGGCGAAATTCTTCATGATCGCCCAGGACGCATAGGTGCTGAACTTGTTTCCGCGTGAGTAATCGAATTTCTCGACGGCACGGATGAGCGACATGTTCCCATCGCTGACGAGGGAGAAGAAGTCGTCAGTGCCGCCGATGTGTCGCTTGGCGATCGACACGACGAGGCGAAGATTGGACTGCACGATTCGGTTCTTGACCTTCACCGCCCGCTCGTACAGCGACTCGATTTCGTTCATCGTCGCCGACTTGCCGCTGGCATCCACACCCAACGAATCACGAAGACGATTCGCTTTGTGCTTCAGGTAGTTCATCTTGCGAAAGAGATGGTACTCCTGCTCGCGAGTCAGGAGCGGCACGTCATACAGCGATGCGAGGTAGCTCGGCAGGTCACTCGGGACACGAACCTTTCGCGGTGCGGTCGCCGGAACCGGCTCTTCCCCGAGATACTCCGGTTCGCGGGTCGCGTCCTCGAAGTCTTCGTTGTAGATGTAGTCGAGCGCGAGCTCGTCAATCCGGCGTCGACGCATCTCGACGAGGATCCGCTGAATGCTCGTCCGTGTTCGTTTGAATCGACGGCACAATTGCGGGACCGAGACGCCGCCGAGGTACTGGTTAAAGATCGAACGCTTATCGTCATCGGTAAGCACGCCGCGTTGATCGGGAAAGATCGCGATGGACGAATTATCGGCGTCAAAGTTTTTCAGCGTGTACCGAATTGTCTCGGCGCTGCGACCCATCTGTTGTGAGAGCATCCGCGTGACATCGGCCAATGCCGCGCCGCCTTCGACCAATTGCCGAGCTCGTTCGATGATCTCCGACTTTTCGTCTTCGGTGAGCTGGCTGAATCGTTCACCTCGCTGAATCTTGGCCTTGTTGCGAGCCACAAACTGTTCCACGCTGCTATTGAGAAAGCCGACGCGTTTGCGACCGCCGAACAGCAGGCGTCGGCTAACCAGTCCAGCCTCGCGCCAGCGACTGATCGTCTTCGTGGAAACGTTGAATTGCCGACTCAGATCCTGGACGGTGTGAACTTGCTCCGCGATTTCTTCCACCGAGAGGTCGGCAAGCTCGCTGAGGTCTTCGATCAGCAAGCGTAAATCGTGCGTCACATCGGCGGCCGCGATGTTGTGCCGACTGGATCGGTCGCTGCGGTAACCGGTGATGCGATAGCAAAGAAAATCGTAGGCGTATTGCCGCCCGTCTTCGATTTCACAGAGCAGCGTTTCGGCTTCGGCAGCTTGCTGAATCAGTTTTGTTTTTTGGTTAAACCGCAATTGATCGCGGAGTTCCCTGATCTTTTCGTCATGATAGTTGTCGTGCATCACGTGACTCTCCCAGCGCTATGGCGTTGACTGGCCAAACGTCCATGCGATCCCGGCGGATCGCCCAGTCCATTGCCCACGGTTGCCCGGGTTCACCCGCTCCTCCAGGTGATTTCGTTCGGCCAAACGAAACATCGCATCCGCGACGACACGTCTGGTCCCTGCCGGTCGACTCCGAGTCGACCGATTCAAAACCTTGCGAGATAACACGAAGTCACCCCGCTGGCTCGGTCCAAATTCAAGAAGCGCATTCGGATTGGCAGACCCGAAACGCTCTTTCATCGTGTTGACCCTCCGATCTCAATAGTCTTAGGACGACAGCGCCCGCCCTGCGGTTCGCCATTGCACGGCCATTCTTGGACGCGCGGCAAGATTGACTCTTACATCTCCTCCTGTAGGAAATTTGGGGCCAAAATCGCGCCGAATGAGGCTGAGAATTGGCTGAGATTCCCGTAAGTCATTCTGAAAACGGGATTTACGCTGAAAAATTCGTTCGCAAATTCCAAAACGTGTCCAGCGAAACCCAAATTCCTGAGCCGGATTTTTCATCGTTTTGCACAAACGGCAGTCGCGATGTGCGACAGAAGCGCCCGCAAACTGACTCTGACGGTCGCAGAGATTCTGAGTAATTCCGCATCCAACTCCCCGCCATGATTCGCCCGAGCGTGCAATTCCGCTGAATCAGGTTGGTTTCCGCGACGATGAACTCGGGAAAGCACAGGCCCTTTTCCCCCGGAATTCTTCCCATCCGAGTCAACCGATGAAGTCTCAGAACGACTCCCCTTCGGCATCCCAACCAACTCTTGATCGTCGGAGTGTCCTCGTAGGGCTTCTCGCGGGTGGGACATCAGCGGTCGCTTATGGTGCCGGGCCCGAATTGGTCGATGCTCGATTCAAGCGACATCCGTTGCTGCGGGTGCGGATCGAGATGGACATCAAGGGAAATGTGAAGATCGCTCGGAATCCCCTCGACCTCGATTCGGAGACCGACGCCTTGCCGATCGAGTCGATCGCGAAACTCGACTACGAAGAGCGTCCGTTGGCACCGGCGAACGTTGACCCACGTTCGGAAATCGTTGCGGGAGAACGCTTCTATCACGAAGCAACGAGTTCCAGCACGCTCAATAAGAAGTCGTTTGAAAAGACGTTGCGCGACCCATTGAGGCATGTCCTTGTCCACCGCGAAACGCTTCCGGAGACCTTGTACAGTCCGGACAACTACTTCACCCAGGATGAGCTTTCGCTGCTACGCTCACCGGTCTCAAGCCTCGCGGTCGACCATCTGCTGCCGCGCGAGTCGATTACCCTCGGCGACCGATACGAAGTGGATCGCGACGCTTTGTGTTCGGTACTGAATTTGACATCGATCGATTCGGGCACCGTCGAAAGCGAAGTCCTCGAAGTCACGAAGAAAGACATCCGCTTTGCGTTGAAAGGGGAATTCGAAGCGTCGGTCGATGGCGTCGGGACCCGTCTTCGCCTCCTTGGGAAGATGACGTTTCAACGTTCCAGCGCGACCTGCACCTGGCTGGCAATGGCGGTCCACGAAACCCGCGAGATCGGGAAAGCGGAACCGGGTTTTGACATCTCGGCAACGATTCGAATGGTTCGACGTCCAATGGCTCAGCCGGTCGCGTTACCGCCCACAGCCGCGAAGGTCTCCTTCGGTGAACCGGTGGAGCGACGGCGGCTTTTCGTCGAACTTCGTTGTCGTGAAATCGAAATCGGCGCCATGATGCATCGCAACTGGAGGATGATTCGAGACGCGCCGGGGTCCGCTGTGATCCGCCGAATCGATCACGAAACCAGTGTCGCGCAGTGCAATCTTCGATCACTCGTTCGCCTGCCGGAGGGCTCGACGCTCTCGCTGGCGGATTTTCAGGCGGACGTACGACGGACACTCGGAGACGGCTTGAAACGGCTCGATCGTGGCGACGAACGAGTCACCGCGCAAGGCCTGCGGGAACTGCGGGTGGTCGCCGACGGCGAATCCGAGGGAGTACCGCTCCGTTGGATTATGATGCACTTCTCCGACGAGGACGGCCGCCGCGTCCAGGCGACCTTCACGATGTCCGCCGACCGCGTCGATCAGTTTGCCGCCGACGACTTTCAGCTCGCCGACTCACTTCGGTTTTTGGAGACCGATGACACCGGGAGTGCCCCGGACAAAGAAATCGCCTCGCGTGCGAATTCGCCCGACGCCCGTCTCGCGGACAAAGATGCGAGCTCAAGTCCCAGCGATTTAGACTAGTATGTCGCACCGCCCGAACACCCTCTTCGCCACAGCCTTTGCCATGACGACTCTCGCCCGCCTCACCTTCGCGACCGCCCTTGCGCTCTCGATCTCGGTCGGTACCGCAACAGCCCAGGATGCGGAGCGAAAGGACGCTTCCACACAACAGACCACCCAGTTCGCGCCCGGCGTGGTCACCGTGATCCCGCCGGACCCCAATCCGGAAGAGACGTTTGATGGCCCGCTAACGCTCAAGACCTTCTTGGACGCGCATCCAGAACTTCAGTGGAAAGCCCCTGACTTCACCGATGGCTCCCCGAACTTTGATCCCCGCAGCCGCACGCTGGTAGAAATGGCCAAGCAGGTCGTGTTGCGCCGCGAGATCTACTGCTTTGAATTCTCATTCAAACCACTGCGTCATATCTACATTGACGTGCCCGTGGGAAGCAGCGGCGTGCAGCGCAAACTGGTTTGGTACATGGTTTACCGCGTTCGCTATCGGGGCGGCGATTTGCGTCCGGCTTCCGATGAAGTCGGTGGTGCCAAGTTGTATCAACGGCTGGAGTCGGTCTCATACGACTCAAGACGTTTCTTCCCGCTGGCAACATTGAAAGATCACGTCAGTGGGACACAGTACTTGGATCGCATTTTGCCGAGTGCGAGGGATCGAATCGCACTCCGCGAACAGATCACGGCGCCGCTCTACAACAGTGTTGAAATCTCGCGATTAGCCATTCCGCAGTCCTCCGACGAGAGCGCTCCGGGCGTTTGGGGCGTTTTAACCTGGACCGACGTTGACCCGAACATCGACTATCTTTCGGTCTATGTTTCGGGACTCACCAATGCGTTTCAACAGGACGGTGAAGGTGACGACGCCCCGTACCGACGAAAGGCACTTCAACTGAATTTCTTCCGGCCCGGTGACGCGACGGCCCAGACCGAAGACAACATTCGATTTGGAGTTCCGGCGTTCCAGGATGCCACCGAGCAAGCGTACGTTACCAGCAAGTATGGGGTCGACGAACGACTTGACTACCGGTGGCTGTTCCGTTCGGTGAAATGAGCGGCGCCCGCACAAACGAGCCTCAATTCGATGCGCTCAATCGCTTGAGTCGTTGTTGAAGACGCTCGCGGAGTCTCTTTGATGTTTCCGCGTGTTCGGCGCGGCCGATCAGGTTTGCCGTTTCGCCGGGATCCGACTTCATCTCGTAAAGTTCTTCGGACCCGTCGTCGTAGCGGATGTAGTGCCAGTCTCGATCCCGGATCGAGGTTCCCTTGTGAAACGAAAGAGCCTCGGCTTTCACGTCCACGGCGGCGTCCGCTACGACCGGTAGGAGGCTGGTTCCCTGAGCGTGGGCGGGTACCTCCTGTCCCATCAGTTCGCAGATGGTGGGATACAAATCCACTAACTCCGTCATCGACCGCGTTCGTCCGGGCCCGTTGCCAGGCACGTGAATGATCAGCGGCACGCGCAAGACTTCTTCGTGCAAGTTGGATTTCTGCCAGAAACCGTGCTCGCCCAAATGGTATCCGTGATCGCTCGTAAAGATCACCGCCGTCCGATCACGGTACGGAGAGGCATCCAGGGCGTCGAGGACGCGTCCAACTTGGCGATCCATGAACTCGACACTGGCGTAGTAAGCCGACCACATCCGCTTTTGGTTCTGCGGGTACTTGCCTATGGGGTTGTTGTCGTTGCGGGTGCTCGCCAAACCTGCTTTTGGAATATCACCGAGATCATCGGACCAATTGTCAGGAAGCCGAATCGACTCGATCGGATAGGAATCAAAAAACTCCGGCGGGGCGACCATTGGATAATGCGGGCGGACAAAACCAACCCCCATAAAAAATGGCCGATCGTGTCGTCGATTGAGTAATTCGATCGCCTTGCTGGCTGACTTATGGTCTGGCTGATCCGACCCATCGCCCTCTTGCCGGACGTAAACGAACATTCGATTCTTCATCCGAGTCGACTCGCGATTCACCAGGTCCGTAGTAAAACGGTTGAGGTTGAGACAAGCGTACTCACCCGGAGTGTGTGCTTCCTGGCCGGCTGAGTTGAAACGCTCCGTCCAGCAACGCGGATAGTCAATGCCGTCCGTTCCGGCGATGATGTCGCCCGGGACTCGCATGTGAAAGATCTTTCCAACCCGCGCGGTATACGTTCCCCGCGAACGAAGATGTTCCCCGAGTGTGATCCCCTTGGCATCGCGATAGCGCCCGAACATCATCGACGTTCGCGAAGGACGACACGAAGTTCCCTGACAATACGCGTTTTCGAAGAGCGTGCCTCGTGCGGCAAGGCGATCGAGATTCGGTGTCCGGCAAAGTGGATCGCCGTAGCAACCCAGCACGCTCGCTTTCAGGTCATCTGAAATCAACATCAGAACGTTGTCGACCGGGGGTCGATCGTCGGCGACAACGAGACAGGCGAAGCAAGCGGTCAGCGCCGCCGAGAAACTCCATCGAAAACACACAGCACCACCTCGCGAAGGAGAAAGAAGTCAGCGGATTCTAGGCTGTCATTGGGTGACGGTGTTTGGCCGGCGATGTTTGGCCCGCGATATTTGACCGGCGAAGTGATCTGGACCGTCGAACCGATCGGTCGACGGAGCCTTGCTACGCGAGCGATCCTACAGGTGGGTGTTCAATTGGGGTGCTCCGGCGATCGGACTCGTCCCGGGGATCGTAACGTTCACCTTGCTCAGCGTGCGAATGCCGAGGCTCTGGTTGGGGTCGACCATGAGCGACTCGAGCGCGGTGATGCTGAGCGGTTCGGCGAAGAAGTAGCCCTGACCCAGATCACATCCCCATTTCCGAAGCAACTGCACTTGCTCGGTAGACTCGATCCCCTGACAAACAATGCTCGCCGAAAGATGGTGTGCCAGCTCGACGATCGCCTGGGTAATGATCGCGTGACCCTGGTCGTTGGTGATCGAGGCTGTGAACGTGCGATCGATCTTGACGGTCTCGATGGGGTAGGCGTGAAAGCACGTGAGTGAAGTGTTGCCCTTGCCAAAATCGTCGATGTGAATGCCCACGCCGCCTTCGTGCAGGTCCAACATGGTTTGCATGGATCGTTCGCTGTGCCGCGTGTCGCTATGCTCGGCCATCTCCAATTTGAGTGGCCCGGAAAAACCGGTGCGTTCCACGATCTTTTGCAACCGATCGAGGAAGAAGGGATCGCACAACTGTCGCCGTGAAATGTTGACGGCGAGATACGCATTTGGTCGCAACTCGTCGCTCAGCGCATCCATCATTCCACTGAACTCGCGCATCGATCGCTCGAGAACCCACTCACCAAACTGGCTGATCAGTCCGATCTCTTCGGTGATCGGTACGAATTCACTCGGCGGAACGTATTGTCCGTTGTTGGCACGCCATCGAGTGAGCACTTCGACGCCCTGAACCTGACCGGTCTGGAGGTTAACGATTGGCTGGTAGCGGAGTTCGAATTTTTCGTCGGTCAATGCGACCCGCAATTCCGCCTCCAGTTCGTGGCGGGCGACGACGGCTTCGTGCATCGTTTGATCAAAGATCGCGATCTGACCCTTTCCGGAATTCTTCGCTTGGTACATCGCCGTGTCGGCGTTTCGCAGCGCGTCGTGGGCGTCTTCGATCGAATCGTCGATGAACGCGACGCCGACGCTGGTTCCGACCGTCACGAGTCGGTCGCCGATTTGAAAGGGCTCACATATGCGCTTGACGATCCGACGCGCGACCAATAGGGCATCGTCACGTCTATCCAGTCTCTCGAGCAACACGACGAATTCGTCGCCACCCAAGCGAACGGTCTCGTCGCCGGTCTCCTCTGTCTTCTCCTCGCTGCAGCGGGAAGCGGTGTCGTGGTCTCGGACGCATTCGCGAAGACGATTCGCGACCTGATTGAGAAGGTCATCGCCGGCTTCGTGGCCCAAGCTATCGTTGATGATTTTGAAGTTGTCCAAGTCCAGAAACAGGATCGCGTCATGGCTGCGACGTCGAGGCCCTTGAGTGGCGAGAAGCTGCTCGAGCCGGTTTAGCAAAAACGGTCGGTTGGGAAGGCTCGTCAACGCGTCGCGATGCGCCATCTCGCGCAATTCACTCTCGGCCTTGCGTCTCAGATTCACTTCGTTGCGCAGAGTCAGCAGCTTTTCGTCTTGCAGCTTTGCCAAACGACCTTTCTCGCTCAGAGCCAGTGCGAGCTGCCGCGCCTCGTCTTGTGCGAACGGCTTTCTCAACAGCAGTAGCCGATCGGTGTATCCCAATCGAGCCAGGACTTCGTCCCACGTGTGATCGCTATACGCCGTGCAGATCACCACCTGAAGGTTGGGGTTGATGCGCCAGATTCTTTCGATGGTTTCCAGCCCGTCCATTCCCTTGGGCATCCTCATGTCAACAAACGCAACGGCAAAACCGTCTTCGTCTTCGGCCATCGACCGCTGGACCGCGTGCACGCCTTCCTCGCCGCTGTAGGCGTGCGTGACCGAGAACGACATCGCCGGATGCCGTTTTGCCGGCACCTGATTGGATTCATCGCTCAGAAACTGCGCTTCGAATTCGTCAAGCTCTTCCTCTTCGCGTCGTCCGACGGTGAAGATTCGGGAGAATGTTTCGTGGATTTCAGCCTGATCATCGACGACCAGGATTTTTCGTTCAGTGTCTGCCATGAGCAGCGGTCTCCGCATTGCTGGGTGCCGATGAACTGGTTCTCGCCGGCGCAGGCGAAGGATGGTCCGCCTCCGAAGTTGACGTGAGAGGTAACGTGATCACAAACGTGGCACCAAGATTGGGGCCATCGCTCAGGGCGCGGATAGACCCACCGATTCGGCGGAGCGCGTTCGCACAAAAGTGCAGACCCAATCCGCTGCCGGTCTCGCGAGTGGTGAAATGGGCGTCGAAGACTCGTTCCAGGGTCGGTGCATCCATGCCACAACCGTTGTCTTGAATGTGAATCTCAAGTCCACGCTGCCCAACGATCCATTCGATGCGTAGCTTTGAACGTTGCTTGGTCCCGCGCATCGCGTTTCGAGCGTTTCCGATCAGATTGATCATGATCTGAAGTAGCAACAACTGATCGGTCGAAGCCATCGCCTGAGGCGGGCCACTCAGTTCCACTTGGATTTGGTCTTGGTTGAGTCTTGCCTGGCAACAACTGACCGCTTCTCGGACCAACGGACGGATCGTGACGTCGACCCGCTGCGGTTGCTGATGCGCGTGACGTTTCTGATCTCGAATCACCTGATGGATGTGCTGAACGTTTGCGTCGAGCGTTTCGAGCAAAAGAGCAAGTTCGTCACGATCACTGCCCAGTGACTCGCTCAGTCGCAGCAGGTAGGCGGGTATCGCGCGCTGGAACGCTTCGTCTATCTCGTCACGATTGAGGCGTTCGGCGAGCTTGTTCAGTGGCTGAATACGAAGGCCTTCCACCCGATGCGTGGCGGTTTCGAGAAGACTGTTCACGTTCGTGAGCACATTGCCCACGTTATGGATGACGGTGTCGGCAACGAGACTCATCCCGGCCGCGTGCGACGAGTCCGACATCTGGCGTTGTGCGTCAACGAGTCGACCCTTCATTCGGTCAAACGCTTGGGCGAGTTGTCCGATCTCGTCCCGGCCGGCGCGGTGCGGTACTGGCGTTGACGCGTCGGCCAAGATACCGGTCTGGGCGATCCGGTCGCTATGCTCGCGAATCGCCTCGAGTCGGCCGATCACGATCCACTGCAACAGCAGCAGAAGCAGAAGCAATGATGCGCATGAACCGCAAAGAGAGAGATAGCGTGCGAAACCATTGGTGACCGAGCTTCGCATCATCACTTCGCGGGGCGTCTGGATTCTCAGTTCGCAGTGATTTCCACCGACGCTGCTCAAAGGTGCATTGACGAGTAGCTCAAACTCAGAGCGATCATCGATGTGTATGCCTCGTTTTGGATGTTCGACGAATCCGAGTGAAAACGGCACGCTGGTCCGCTGCTGCAAACTTCCGACCAGCCGCTGATCGAAACTTCGCACCAGGAGATAGCGAGCATCCTCATCGACACCCGGAAAGGCGATCGATGCGAACAGGTAAAACGTGCCTTCGGATCCGACCACACCACGGTCGGGCGTTCTCTCCGATGACACGAAGCTGTTGTGGAGAACCTCGATCAATTGAGCCGGAGGCTCGGCCGGTTCGCCTTCGGACGTCGACATCCAATGCCAATCATCGCCGCCCGCGAAGACACCGGCGTAGTCCACTCGTTCCCGCCGAGGGAGCCTGTGTTCGTGAACGCGCCGTTCACCCTCACGTTCCGTGAGATAGGTGAGCACGTCTCGGTCCTGCCGCGCGGTTTCGGCCAGAAAGTCGATTTCCACATTGATGGCGGACACGACGCGGGTGGTGTCCTTGATCGCGGAAACCCGCTCGAGATTGACGAATTCGGGGACGATCACGGACTGACGAACGAACTCGTCGATCATCGTGAACACGGCCAGCATCAGGGCGAGCGAAAGAACGAGCTTGCTTCGTAACGACGTCGAATGGCTCTCGCCACGCAGCGCAAATCGGCCCCGCCGTTCCGGTCGGCTCGGGGAACGCGGCGATTCCGAGTCGTCCGGAATGTGCTGGTGAGAACGCGGAGCCATCTTTGAAACGGAACCGAGGGGCTGGCTAATCAACGAACCCTAGGTTTCGCAACCGCGCGACGTAGCTCCACGGGTGATGAAGCTTCATCCACTCCCGCTGCAGGACCGGAAAAGTTCCGGCTGTGACGCTTAATCCAGTTGTGCTTCGAGACTCGAAAAGTACCGTCTGGCCTCGACGTGGTAGATCAACCCCTGCCACTCGGCGGCGCGACGGCGGGGGATCAGGTCGGCGAAGATCAACGGTTGCTCATAGAGAGCATGGAGAAGCGCGCTGATGAGCTTGGCGGGCGCGTCATGTCGCGCTGCGAGGAAAGCCGTGGTCGCAACCGTCGGTAAGCCCTCGGCGGAGATGTCCGCCATCGCATAGTCGGCGCGCGACAACGTGATGGGACGAAGCGTCGGGTGCTGTTCCGAAATGAAGATACTCTCGCGGATCGGCATCAATTGCCAATTCGTGTTCAGCAATCGGTTGACCAGTGAGCTCCGTCGACCGATGCAGATTAACGCGATATCCGGCGCATCGGGCTCCGATAGCTTTTCCCACTCCATCACCTTCCGCGGTGTTTTCTCGTGTGAAACGCCGAGCGTGTCGAGGACCATTTCCGCCGTTTGTCGTGAGCCGCTTTGACTCGGTCCGACGGCGACCGACATGCCTCCGAGCACGTCGCCCAAGGAGACAACGCCCGATTGATCACGGGCTTGATTCCATGCCTTTAGGGCGGCACTTTCGTTGCGGATCAGGAAATGGACCGCCTCGTAAAAGAGCGGCGCGACCACGCAAAGCTGATCGCCTTGAATCGCCGATGCCTGCATCGGCGCGACGATGACCTCACGCGTCCTGAGTCGCTTTTGATTGTCGAGTGAACCGCCACTGGGAAGCACTTCGACTTCGACCGAGTGCTCCGCCGCGAGCCGATCGCCGAGAGCCTTGGAGATGTCGTTGTAAACACCCTGCTTCAATCCCCCACCGATCGTCACGCGATCAGGCATCGCCTGCTCGTGTTGTCTCCACAGGATCGTCGCTCCGACCACCAGGAACGGCATCAAAGCGAATAACAACAGTGCGGCGGCTTGAAACCGACGGTGGCTCGCCGTCGCCCGCACCACCTTGCGACCGATCAGTGCGCCGACCAACGGAACGCCGGTGACCCATTCCCAGGTTTTTGCCATCGGGCCGCGGGCCCGGGCCTGGATCGGACGCCCCTCCAGGTAGGCGTCGAGATCCTCGGCCAGCGCGTGCGCTGACTTGTATCGCTTGGTCGGCGTCTTTTCGAGACACTTCGCAACGATGGTTTCCAGGTCGGTCGGGACGCCACCGCGGAGCGACCGCATGGTCGGTGCCGGTTGGTGCACGACTTGAATCAGCGTGTCGACAACGGAGTCGCCCACCAACGGAGGTCGACCGGTCACGCAGGCAAACAAGATCGCGCCGAGCGAGTAGACGTCGCTCTGTCGCGTCGCTCGATCACTGTGCCCGCCGGCCTGCTCGGGCGCCATGTAGTTGGGTGTGCCGACGGCCGCGCCACTTCCGGTGACGCTACTGTCAGAGTCAAGATTCTTTGCCAAACCGAAGTCGGTGATGTGGACCTGGTCGGCGTCATCGATCAAGACATTGGCGGGCTTGATGTCCCGGTGCAAGACATCGTTTTGATGAGCGTGCTCGATCGCCAACGCGACATCGCGAACGTAGCGCGCCGCGTCATCATAGTCCATCGACTCTTCTTCATTGATTCGGCGTTGAAGATCGCTGCCCTCGATCAATGCCATCGAGAAGAAATGGTGTCCGGCGCGGTGCCCGAACTGAAAGACGGGAACAATGCCCGGATGCCGCAAACTCGCCGCGGCCTGAGCCTCGGTGTAAAACCGGCGAACGTCATTCTCACAGGCGAGCATCTCACCGCGAATCATCTTCACCGCGACGACACGATCGAGCATCCGCTGAGTCGCCTTGTAGACAACGCCCATGCCGCCACGACCGACCACCTCGAGCAACTCGTAATCACCGAGATCGTATGGAAGCGTCGGACCGGTATCATTTTTAGGCCGATTCGCTTCCGGAAGCGTGGCAGCAGGATTCCCGTCGAGCCCATCTTGATGGACGATCATCACGTCGATGGTGTCGGCGTCGAGATCGGTCGGGGCCGCGACGATCTCGACCTCCTCGGGTTGCTGACGCAAATTGATCGCGTCTGCGGTATCCATCAACGCCTGCAACTCATCGGCGATGTCGGGAAACTGCGCCAGAAACTCCTCGCGCGAACCAACCGTGCCTTCATCGACGGAGCGAAGATACGCCGCAAATGCTTCGTCGAGTGGGTCTTCGGCTTCCGATGGGTCGGACATGCAACCTTAACGGTCAGGACGGCTGGAGTGGGTTTCGAGTTGGTGGGCTGAAAGACGGACCACCAGGGGGCGCGCGTGGGTTCGGCGATAAACGTCGTATCGGGCCAAAACCGGTCCTAAAGCCATGGGTTATTCCTGGGATCAACGATCGTTCGCAGCTTTTTCAACCCACGCTTGAGCAACCCTGCGACGGCGGTGTCTGATTTGCCCATTCGTTCAACGATCTCCGCCAACGGCAGGCCTTCCATGTAACGCAAACGGATCGCCTCAGCCTGGGTTTCGGGCAGCTGATGCAACGCCTCCAGCAGCGCCATCGCGGCTTCGGTTCGGATCACGACACCCGAAGGGCTGGTCGTACTGCCGGGCAACTGTGCTATCCAAGGCGACCCCCCCGAATCGTCCGCGGCTCTCCCGTTCGCGTTGACTTCTCGTTTGATCGATCGTTTCTGTGTCATCACGTGCCGGGTCACGGCCGTGGCGACGTTGTTCTTTAACATTCCCTTGAGCCACGCCGCGAACTCCGCCGGCGAACTCCCGCGAAAGGAACCCAAATCGCGTTTCGCTTCTAAAAACGTGACCTGAACGATGTCACAGGGGTCAACTCGCTGGCGCAACGGTTCGGATAGATTCCGGTGGGCCAGCATCAACAGATAGCCGCGGTAACGCTCCAGCAGGCTGCCCAACGCCGAGTTGTCACCGTCCTTCGAAGCGACCACCAACTGAGTCGTCGACATGTCGCCTTCAGATGTCATCAATTCATCAACCACAAGAACGAGACGGCCACGCGCGAAGTCACACCTCTGGAAATCGACCTTAAACTCGTCCCACGATACAATTCACGCAAGGTTTTGGGCTACTCAGTCTATCCAAAAAACAGATTCTCGACGTGGAAATCGGCCGGATCCCCTCGACCGGCCTCATTCTGCGGACTTTCCAGCAATCACCGGAGGAGCTTCGAAATGGACGCACATTGTCGGTTGCGCACTTTCCACGTCCACTTGGTTCTCGCCTGCGTCGCGCTGACCGCCTGCGTCGCACTGACAGGCTGCGATGGGGCGAAGACCGCTCCGGACGACCAAGGCGCCGCATCAACGGACGCCACAACGGACCCGGGCGCCGCAAGCTCGCCAGAGACGACGGGGGCTCAAGCCGCGATCAGCCTGCCGGAGACCGGCGCAGCGGGCTCCGGATCCACGGGTTCAGGTTCGACAGCCGGCTCAGGGTCAAAGCCGGGTTCCGGTGCGATCGAGTTGCCCGACGGCATCGCGCCGGCCGATTCGACGGAAGCTGGACCCGCCACCAAAGGCGGTTCCTTCGAATTGCCCGATATCGATCAGTCCTCCAAGACAATGTCACCCGTTGAACTCAAGTATGCGAGTTGGACCGAGATTCAAGCGCGGGCTCGTTCAACGGGGAAAGTCACCGTGGTCGACGTCTGGTCCACCATGTGTGCCCCCTGCATCAAGGAGTTCCCCGGCTTGGTGCGAATCGATGAATCGCTCCGCGAAAAAGTGACCTGCATCGGCGTCGACGTCGATTTCGACGGTCGTAAAAAGTATCCGCCGGAATCCTACGAAAAAACGGTGCAAGCGTTTCTAACGTCGGTCAACGCGCGGTTCGACAACTACATCTGCAAGACGCCGAGCGACGATGTCTTCACGGAAGCCGGCCTGCCCTCCATTCCCGCCGTTTTGGTTTTCAACGCCGAAGGCGAGTTGGTCAAGCAATTCATCGATGCCGGTGAAACGCTCGGGTTCACCTACGAGAACGATGTGATCCCATTGGTCAATTCGATCCTTTGAGTCACTTGGCTCGGGCTTCAAGTTGCTCGTCGAGGTCCTTGTCAAAGGTGTCGGTCTTCTTCGCCAAGTAATCATCGATCACTCGCTGGAGTGTCGGCAGTGGAATCGAGCCCGACGACAGCACGACATCGTGGAACTCGCGGACATCGAATCGACCCTTTAGCTCCCGCTCAACACGCCGGCGCTGCTCGCTGATGAACAGTTCACCGACCTTGTAGGAAAGCGCTTGACCGGGCCAACCGATGTAGCGATCGATTTCGGCGACCACGTTGTGCTCGGACAGCGCGGTGTTGTCTTTCATGTACTGGATGGCTCGCTCGCGCGACCAACCGAGCGCGTGCATGCCGGTGTCGACAACCAGCCGACTGGCCCGCCACGCCTCCATGCTCAACTGGCCAAATCGTTGATAGGGGTCTTTGTAGATGCCCAAGTCGGTGCCCAGTTTTTCGCTATACAGCGCCCAGCCTTCGATAAAGGGCCCAAAACTGCTTTGCTTACGCATCGGGTGAAGGCCTTCCAGTTCGGCCTGGAGCGCCAACTGCAAATGGTGACCCGGCACGGCCTCATGCAGCGACAGTGACTCCAGCGCATACAGCGGTCGTGCGGAAAGATTGTAGGTGTTGATGTAGTAGAAACCGCCGCGCGAACCATCGGTCGCCGGCGGCCAGTAGTAGGCGGACGTGGTTTGCGGCGCCACGTACGCGGGGATCTCGCGAATCCCATACGGAGTCCTCGGTAGCTTTCCAAACAGCGTCGGTAGCTGGCCGTCGATACGTTTGCAAATGTAGGCGACCTCGCGAAGCAATTGCTCGGGCGTCTTGGCATAGAACTCGTCGCTGGTCCGCAAGTGTGTCAGGAATGCGGGAAGATCGCCCTCGAATTTGACCTCACGACAGATGGCCTCCATTTCTTTGCGGATGCGCGCATTCTCGGCGATTCCGCGTTGATGCAGTTCCTCGGGCGTAAAGTCCAAGGTCGTGAATTTGCGAATTTGTGCTTGGTACAGTTCCTGACCACCGGGCAAGACGCGTGCGGCGATGCTCCCTCGGCACGCGGGGACGTATGTGTCGCGGAGGAAGTCGGCGAATCGCTTGTACGAAGGAATCACGCTCGTCCGTATCGCCTTGATCACGCGAGGACGAATCACATCCCATTGGCCGGGTTTGAGTTTGGCGATGGACTCGTCGAGCAGGTCCGTGAGAAACAGTGATTGCTCCGCGTCCTCCAAGACCTGCGCCTCGGCCTGTGAAGCGCTTTGCCGCATGATGATCGCGGGTTGCACGAAACCCGTTTCGATCCCCTTGGTCATCAGCGCGATCTGCTCATCGGTGTATCTCGAAAAGTCATACAGCCGCGCGATGTAGTCTTTGAATTCCTCGGCCGTGTCCGGGTTCATCAGCCGAGGTAGTTCGGGAAAGCTGATGTGGAACCCTTCGCGATTGTTGATCGGCATGAGGTGAAGACCGAGTCGATAGTCTTCCCGCGCCCGTTCCAAGCGTCTCCCGAGCAGATCGTGATCGACTTGGTCGTCGGAGGACAAGGAATCGAGCGGTATGCTTGCGAGTTCGTCCAAGAACGCCGCGCGCGCTTTGTCTCGTCGCGCCATGTCACCAAAGGAGTCATGGGCGAGCCGGTCTTGGCCACGACCATCACCGACGTCGGTTGCCAGCAGCGGTGACTCGACCAGTTCAAAGTCCCAGACACGATCCATCAGCCCGCGGAGCGTCGAGTCGGTCGGCCGTACAGCGGTGCCCTCCTCGGACAGCACCCACGGCGCCATTGCAACAAGAAAAACGAACACCAACGTGTTTCGCATGAGAGATTTGATCGAGTTCATGTTGCCGGTCTTGGGAGAGGGGCATCCGCGCGAACCCAAGACAATGACCCTGTGTCCGCTGACTGCCGGACATGTTACTCGTACGTCGGTGACGTTCGTAGCCATCAACGACTGAAGAACCACCATTGCGAGACCCCGACGACGACCCGTCCGGAACCAGCGCGTCCAGAATCAGCCCTTCGAGCGCTATCGCGTCCAGCGTCAGCCCGCCCGATGAGGGTTCGCCCGATCACGCCGGACCAGGTTCTGGTTCAACGGTTGACGAACCGACCACGGGAAATCGCTTCGTCTCGGGTCTGCTGCTCGCCGCTTTTGGAACGTTCCTTTTCGCACTGAAATCGATCTTCATCAAACTCGCATTCCAGGCCGGGGCGGGTCCGACGCTGCTGCTGACGCTTCGAATGCTGATGGCGCTTCCGTTCTACGTGTTTGTGCTCTGGCGGCTTTGGCCGATCGAAGTGGAAGGATCGCGACCGAGCCGCGGGCTGATCGGTCGCGCCCTGGCGCTGGGGTTTCTCGGCTACTACCTGGCGTCCTATCTCGACCTTTGTGGGCTGGCTTATATCTCGGCGCAGATGGAGCGGCTGACGTTGTTTGTGTACCCCGCGATCATCGCGATTCTTGCCGCGATGTTTCTGGGCGAGAGACTGACAATTCGTGTCGCTCTTGCGATCGCGCTTTGCTGGATGGGCGTCTTAGTGATGTATTGGCGCGAGCGCGAACTACTCGAGGGAAGTAACGTCGGCCGAGGCGTCGCGTTGGTCGCATGTTCGGCGCTGAGTTATTCACTCTACGTTCTGTTCGCAAAACCGACGATGCTGCAAATGGGCAGTCGCCAGTTCACCAGTCTCGCGATGATCGGCTCAACGGTCTTCGTCGCGGGCCACTTCGCCGCGACACGTCCGCCGACGGAATTGGTCAGCGCCGCGCCCTCGGTCTATGCCATCGGGCTTGTTCTCGCGTTCGTTTGCACCGTACTGCCGAGCTTCATGATCAGTGAGGCGATCGTACGGATCGGCGCCACGCGAACTTCGGTCATCGGTTCGGTCGGG
>JBCBLJ010000486.1:0-6402 GCA_038520195.1 Planctomycetota bacterium | reverse complement strand
GTTCACCAATGCGGGCTTTCATTGCATCGGCTTTGATGTCGATTCGAAGAAAGTCGACGCATTGTTGAACGCATCGATCAGCGGTAGCCCGACATAGCCCAGGCCGATGACACCGACCGAACAGGTTCGATCAGCGATCGACTGGAGAAGTAGTTTGCAAGCTTCGGACGACATCGAACACCCATCCGCGGCGCAGGCGCCGGTTGAAAGGAAAACGTTAGGAGCGAATTTTGAGAAGTTTATCGCGCGCCTTTGTATTGACCACCCGTCACGGATGGCACGCATGGTCAGTATCGACGGACTCGTTGGATCAAGATCGCGCCGATGCAGAACAACATCACGTTTCCGATCCAGACGCCATAGGGTGGGATCACTGCCTCTTTGGCCTGTTCGAGGCCGAGGATAAACAAGGGATAGTACAGGCCAATGATCGGCAAAAAGCACATCCCAAACGTTGTCCAGTAGTCACTCGTTCGTGCGATCATTGCAAGCGGGGCGCCGATGATGACGAAGCAAAAGCAGCTGAATCCTTCGGCCCAGCGACGCCAGGGCTCTACCCGCAAACGCGTTAACCTGCGCTGACTCTCGTGCAAGTAGGATTCGTACGCGCGTCCCGATCTGCCGGCGATCGACTCGCTGCGACTGGACAGCAACGCGAAACCAGTATGAGCCGCCAATGCGCCACCGTGGGCGTGCGCGCGGGCGTCTTCACGTAGCCGTTCGACTTCGATAACACGGAGCGCGAGTTCGCGCGGGCGGCGTTTGGACTGGTCCGGTGTCCTCATCGCGCGCGAAAGCGGAATGCTGACGGGTGTCGTCCCGTTGATGAAACCTTGGATCGCGCCGCCACGGTCCCATTGACTGTCGGTTAACTCGAGCTTTAGCGCTTCGTTTTCATGGTCCAGGCTCAGTCGGCCTTCGCGGGCGCGCATCTTGATCGGGTCGCCGCCGCCGCGCACCGTCACCGTCGGGAATATCAATCGCTTTCCATCGACGTCGCGCACGTGGATCGAAAACTTGTCGTCCGTGTAGCAATGCTGGGCTTCCATTTTTCGATAGACCACGTCTTCGATCGATAGCATCACGACACGGTTGACGCCGGGCTGCCCCCACGAGACCGCCAAGTCACTCATCAACACCGAGAGCGGCGAAAGCATGAAGGCGAAGAACATCGCTGGTTGCAGGATCTTCAGCGGCGAGATCCCCGAAGCCTTGACGGTCGCAATCTCGCCGTCGCCCGCCATGCGGCCATAAACGCAAGACACTGCAAACAGTGCCGTCGCCGGAAACGAAAACTGCAGCGCGATCGGCAGCACATACGGGAGCAGTTTCAGGATCGCGACCGGTCCCAAACCCTCGCGCAGCAGTGTCTTCGCGATGCCAATCAAAAGAATCAGCAGCGTCAATGCGACGAGGGCGACGACGAAAATCTTCATGATCTCCGTCAGGATGTAGCGGGTCAGCCGAGTCGGCATCCGGCGTTTGGGCTGAGGGCGGTGAAAAACGACGCGATCCGTCGCGACGATAGGACGGAGAAGTAGCAAATCGCCGCATTCAGTCGGTAGCCCGTTTCGGCTCCTCGCGGATTCGTCGTCGAATCCCCAATTTTTGGCCTAATAGACAGACAATTCAGGGGTCTCAAACCATCCTCCATCAACCCTCGTAGCACTGGCTGGCAGTTTCCCGCCCGCTGTTTCACGCGTTTGTCGGCGGCCGCGCCACCAGTCATACTGGAGGTTCGGTCCAGCTACCGTCTTCCCCTTCATTCGGATGTCCAGCGGTGCACTCACAACTACGAATGATTCGAATCAGACAGCTCGCCCTCATCATCGCGGCGAGCTGTTTCCTTGCGCGGCCGGCGGCCGCCCAACAAGCAATGATGCAAATTACCGGTCCCAATGGGCAGACCATGATGGTGCCGGCAGGCGCAAATCCTTTCGGAGGCCAGCCGCCCGCAGGTGCACAACCGCCCGGCGGGGCTAAGGCAAAGCCGGGAAAGGGCGACGGCGATGCCAAGAAGCCCGATGACAAAAAGGGGAAGAGTGAAGATCCGGAACCGCGCGTGATTCGTCGCGGCGATCAGAAGTTCGACGACGCGGACCCCGACGAACTCAAGGCCCGACTTGCCGATGATGGCCGTGTCGAGTTCGAATTCAAGAATCAGTCATGGGTCGCGCTGATCGAGTGGCTCGCGGAAATCTCCGGCCGACCGTTGGATTGGCAAGAGTTGCCCCCCGATCGCGTCAACATTCGCGCACCCGGTCGCTACACGGTCGCGGAGACCATGGACCTGTTCAATCGACACTTGTTGGCCCGAGGCTACACCATCTTGGACCTCGCAGGAGGACTCACGGTCGTCAAGACCGAGGGCATTAATCCCGCGATGGTGCCTCGTGTGACTGTTTCAGAGCTGCAACGGCTGACGCCGCATACGTTTGTCCGCACCTCGCTCGAACTCGGTTGGCTCTCCAGCACGAAACTCGCGGAGGAACTCAAACCGATGATCAGCGCCAACGGAAAGCTGACGGCGCTGACGACGACCAATCGCATCGAAGCGATGGATGCGGCTGTGAATCTCCGACAGATCGCCGAGCTCTTGGAGCAAGAGCGTGACCCCACCAGTCGCGAAGCGCTGGCGCCGGAGTTCAAGCTGCGCTACATTTCGGCCGAGAACGCCAAAGTGTTGCTCGAACAGTTTCTCGGCGTCCAGGAAAAAAAGCAGGCCGTAATGACGCCGCAGCAAATGCAGATGATGCAACAGATGGCACAACAAGGTGGTCGAGCTCCCGGCGGTCAGCAAAAGAAGACCGAGATTTCGATCGTCGCCAACACGCGTCAAAACTCGGTCTTCGTTCGAGCCCCGGCTGATCGAATCGCCATCGCGCGCGAGTTTATCAAGCGAATTGACGTCCCGAGCGACGACATCGTTTCACTCGCCGATGTCGAATCGAGGGTTCAGATCTATCGCCTTTATTCGATCGACCCTGAAAAGCTGGTCGAAATCATTAAGGACATGAACATTCTCGAGCCGAGCACGAGGGTTCGCGCCAACGAAGACGATGGCACCCTCTTCGTCTCGGGTTCGGCGGCGGACCGGTTCATTATTGAGAAACTCATCAAGCGACTCGATAGCAGCGGCCGCCAATTCGAAGTCCTCCAGCTTCGTCGGCTCAATGCCAACGACGTGGCTGAATCGATCACCTTCCTGATGGGCAAGGACAAGGAAGAGGAAGACAACAATCGCTCGCGCGGTTACTTCTTTTATGGCTACGGTCGCCAGGAGGAAAAGAAAGAGAAGGACGAGTTCCGGGTGGCCGCCAACGCACGTTTCCAGCAAGTCCTCCTCTGGGCGAACGAAACCGAGATGGAGCAGGTACGGAACCTGCTCATCAAACTCGGTGAACTTCCTCCGCCGGGCGGAAGCACACGCATGGTCCGTCGCATCCAAGCCTCGTCGAGTCCCGAGACATTTGAGTACCTGCAGCGTCTGAAGCGACAATGGGAGCAAGTCTCCGATTCACCGCTGATGTTGCCCGACGCCTCGGAGTTTGTTGACCCCGTCGTCAACGTTGATTCGGATGAAGACGCCGTTGGTAGCGACGCGTTGATGTCGACTCCGAAGGACGACGCCACCGAGGCGGAAGAGGCCGAGGCTGAAGTCAACACGACAACGCAGGTGCCGGCGAGTCAATCGACCTTCGTGACAACGCCCCAGTTGGAGGAAAACGAGGAAGCGGCGGATTCTCCGCCGCCTGTCACATCGAAAACCCAGATTCGTTCCGCGGAGGACTTTGATCGGATGTTTGGTTCGAAACCAAAAGCCGAAACGCCGAAGCGAGCCAGCGAAAACGACGGCGCCCCGATCCAAATCGGTCTCGACGAGAACGGTAATTTGGTGCTTAGCGGTAAAGACACAAAAGCACTCGATCAACTCGAGAACATGATGCTCCGAGTCCGTCCGCCTCGACGTCCTTATCACGTCTTTCACATCAAGCATCAGTCAGCGGGCTACGTGCGGCTAAACCTTGTCGAGTACTTTGAAGAGGAAGAAGACGAGAGTGAAGCGGATCGTTTCTATCGTTTTTGGTTCGACGAACAGCCGACCGACGATGGGCCTGGGGGACTCGGCGAAAGCAATGAACTTCGTTTCGTTTACGACCCCGACACCAACACGATCGTCGTCACCGGAGCGACGTCCTCGCAACTCAAGACGATCGGTGAGTTGATTGAACTTTGGGACGTGCCTGAACCGGTCAACAAACGCCGGATGCGATACATCAAGTTGGTCTCGCTGGAGTACGGTCGTGCGGCTCAAATCGCCGAAACGGTCAAAGAAGCTTGCCGAGACTTGTTGAGCAGCAACGACAAGGCGTTCGCACAAGGACGCGGCGGCGGAGGTGGCGGAAATCCGGGCAACGGCGGCAACGGTGGCGGTGAGAAATCATCCGGGCGCGAGTCTCGCGGCAGCGGCCTGGCGGGCTCCGAAAACGGAAAAGATGGCGGCGACATCGACTTTTCGTTTAAGGGCAAGCTTTCGATTGGGATCGACACCACCGGGAACACACTGCTTTTAAGTGCCGAGGGAGAGCCACTCCTGGACCTTGTCGAAGGCATGATCTTGGAACTCGATCAGGCCGCGAAGCCAGCCGGAGATCTCCGAATCCTTTCGCTTTCGGGGAAAACAAGCTCGGAGTCGATCGGCAATATCCTGCGTGCTTTCGGCGGAAAGCCGGGTGCCGCGAGCGGTGCTGCCGTCGCCAAGCCAAAACCCAATGGAGCGATCCCCGGGGCCACGCCACGCGGCTAACCACTTCAGGTTCGTGACGAGCGCTGACATTCACTTGCCGCCTTCAGCGTCGCGGCATGAATGTCAACGATGTCGTCGATCAGTGGCGCATACCCACCGCTCATGGCGACCGCGACGGGCAACGATCGCTCCCGGCACCAAGCGAACACGGTTTCGTCACGGCATCGCAGACCTTGTTTGGTCAGGCTCATTCGCCCGAGTCGATCGCCCTCGTACGGATCGGCGCCGGCAAGGTAGATAGCCAAGTCGAAGTCCCTCTCGTCAAGGATGCCGAGTGCCTCTGAAAGCTTGCGTAAATAGGTCTGGTCGTCCGTGAAATCGTCGAGAGGGACATCGAGGTCACTCGGGAACTTGCGAAGCGGAAAGTTCTTTGCGCCGTGCATCGAGAGGGTGAAGACGGAGTCATCGCCCGCGAAGATGGAAGCGGTGCCGTTTCCCTGATGAACGTCCAAATCAATCACACAGGCCTGCCGGATCGATGCCTCGCGCTGTAGTGTTCTAATAGCGACTGCAGCGTCGTTGAAGACACAAAAGCCTTCTCCGGCGTCAGCAAAGGCATGGTGCGTGCCACCAGCGAGGTTGGCTGCGATTCCATCGGATAACGCGCCCCGTGCGGCGGCGATCGTGGCCCCCGTACTTCGACGGGATCGTTCGACCATTTTCTCCGACCACGGGAATCCGATTCGGCGGATCTCTTGAGTGGTCAAGGTGCCCGAGCAAACGCGTTGGACGTAGGCCGAATCGTGGCACAGAGTCAGTTGCTCATCGGTCGCCGCGGGCGGCACCAAAAGCGGGTCCCCCTGATGACAGTCCGCGCTTGCCACGCGTCGCCGCAGTTGGCGATACTTGGCCATCGGAAATCGATGTGTCTCCGGCAGCGGCAACTCGAAGTGGTCGGTGTAATAAAGCCTCACGATCAATCACCAGGTAGAGAAAGCGATGTGGAATAATGACGCACAGAATCCCTACACATCAAGTAGGGGCAGCACTGCAATGGCGACCCCTCAGGGCGTCTCGTCGATAAAGGTGGCTTCGAAAACGGGTCTGATCATCACGTTCGCTTTGACGCAAGGTTTGCTGGTGATCGCTGGGATTTGCGCGTTCATGGGACTAAAAGACCTTCCCGCGGGCGCTCAAGCGTTCCGAATCGACATGAGTTCGATTCTCTATCTGGCAATCGGATTCGGTGTCTTTTTTGTGACCGCGGTACTCTCGATCGTTCTACCGGTGGTGATGAAAGCGAAAGCCGACCATGACTATCAATCTGCGAACGAACCTTTACCCGAGCCGCTCAATGATGACACCGAGCTACCTCCTGCAGCACAGGCGGCTCTGGGGGCGGCGGCCACCCGGCGGTTGATCAGTCAGGCGCTGCTCGAAGGCGGCGCCAACGTTAGCGCTGTCTTCATGGTCGTCGAATCGAATCTCATCTTCGCCATTCCGGTGATCTTTGCCTTTATCGGCATTGGACTCCAAGCTCCATTTCCGTTCCGGGTCCGAGCGGTCCTCGAGAACGTCGCGATGACGCGTTGAGCCAAAGGAAATGCAGCATGCCCGCACGCTCTGCAGGGCACAATCAATCGAAGGACGCGGGT
>JBCBLJ010000904.1:0-3211 GCA_038520195.1 Planctomycetota bacterium | reverse complement strand
GGCGATGATGCTTCGTAGTCAGAGCATTCCTTGTCGATTAGTGGTTGGATATCGAACTGAGGAATACAACTCGATCGGCGAATACTACGTCGCCCGGCAAAAACATGCCCACGCCTGGGTGGAAGCATTGATCGAAGCTCCGGAGATGCCCGAGAACGTCTCGGTCGTCGGCCAACGCGAGGCGCCGCGCTATTGGCTGCGACTTGACCCAACGCCCGGGGCATCCACCTCGGTGAGCGGCGACTCGGGCTCGGTCGGTGACTTTCTTGGGCTCGCCAACGATCTTTGGGAAGACTACGTGGTCGAGATGAACGCGGACCGGCAAAACACCGGTCTCGGCGAATCGACCGGGCTTGCTGATGCGCAGGCATCATCGCGCGGCTTCTTCGCAAGCTTGTATTCGGTAGTCAGTGAGGTCCGTGCCGGTCGTTTGCGCGGCGGCGCGTTCAGCCTTCGCGGGCCGCTACCCATCGGCTGGCTCGCGGTCGGTCTCTTCGTCGTTGGGCTGCCCGTGATACTCCGGCTTCTGCCACGACTCTGGCAACGTCGGCATATCCCCGCAAAAGACGCAGACTCGCAGGTTCCGGCATTACGTTTCTATGCCGACGCGCTCGCACAACTGGGTCGGCTGGGAATCAAGCGGGGAGCGGACGAGACACCGAGTGAGTTTGAAAAACGACTGTCACCGGAGTTTCCTTCGCTGTCGGTTTTGACCGCACGATTCCTGCGGATACGATACGGCTCGGTGCAAGAGCGAGCAGATGATTCGGCCCGACGCGCGCTTCTTGAGTTGACCCTGGCGGTGGATCGGAGGCTCCAAACATGACAGTCCACCGATGACCATTTTTCGCACCACTGGAAATCACTTTGATCGTTACGATTGATGGCCCGGCGGGCGCGGGAAAGAGCAGCATCGCCCACCAGGTCGCCGTTGAATTGTGTTTTGAGTTTCTTGACACCGGGGCGCTGTATCGCGCCGCGACGTACGCGGCCCTGCGCGGCGCGATCAACTTGGATGACTCCGAAGCATTGACGACACTCGTCAACGGCATCGATCTTGAATGGGAGGGTCGCGAGGTCTTGCTTGACGGTGACAGTGTTTCCTCGGTGATCCGGACGCCGGAAATCACAAGTTCGATCCGCTATCTGGCCGATGTCCCGGGTGTTCGCGCGTGTCTCTCCGAGTTACAACGCAAGATCGCCAGCGGACGGGACATCGTGACCGAAGGCCGCGATCAGGGTGCCGAGGTGTTCCCGGACGCCGAGTGCAAAGTCTTTCTGACGGCTTCGCCCGAAGAACGGGCGCGGCGGCGCATGCGGCAGTTGGCGGAAGTCGGTCGTTACCTCTCCTTCGAAGAAGTCCTCGCGGCACAGAACAAGCGTGACTTGGAAGATCGGATGCGCGATGTCGGTCGATTGCGCGCCGCCGAAGATGCGGTCGTTGTCAACTCCGATGGCATGTCGCCCGAACAAGTCTTGCGAACGATCGTTGACTACGCGCTCTCGAGAATGAATCCGGCACCATAGATCGAGGGGCGTTTTCGATTGAGTCTCCCGTTTGCGGGTTCACTCGACCCGCCGTTTCGTGCAGGTCACGAAAAATCCACTCGCATCGACGGAGCGTCTCGTCAGTCGTTCACCGGTCAAGTCCACCATGCGGAGGCTTTCGACGTTCCAGCCGGTCGCACCCATGTCTGCGTGTATCTCCCGCGCGGAGAACCGGTGCATGAACATTTTCTCGAGCCCTCGGTATTGATAGACCGTATCCCCAAATTCATGTTCCGCATCCGAGAGTGAGCGCGCGTAAGACCGCAGTAGGTTCATGCAACCGCCGCGCTCACGAATGGCCGCCCAGTGCCGATGGACATGCAACAGCAGCGTCCCGCCGGGCCGAAGGATGCGAGAAACGTGCCGCAGGAATCGCCGCCGGTTCTCGCGGCCTTGAACCATTCCGAGCGTGCTGAACAGACAGATGGCGTGGTCGGCGCTGGCATCGCGCAAGGCATCCAATTCGACCAGATTTGCCTGAAGCGGTAAAACACGCGGCGTCTCAGCAGAGCGGCACTTTGCGCTGAGTTCCTCCAGCATCGTGCGACTCAAGTCAATCGCGACGACGTCGAAACCGAGTTCCGCGAGCACGAGCGCGTGCCGTCCGGTGCCGCAGCCGAGATCGAGTACGGTTGCGGGTCCTTGTTCGACGAAAGAACGAAAATGATCGAGCATGAGCGTCTGATCGAGATCGCACAGCGGCGTTCCCGCCACAAACGCGTCGTAACGGCATGCGATCGCCCGTTCGTTCACGTAATCCCAAGTGCCCTTGGAGACGCCGCGGGGCCGGAGCCAGTCGGGAGGACGTTGGGAAGGGATCATCGAAGGGACCATCCTTGGGGGCTGCTCAAAAATGAAGGACGTTTCTATAATCGCGGCCTCGTAAGCGGCCCAGGCGTGACTTTCGGCCGCAGAATCGTGATCGTTTCATTCACGATTCGAGTTTCCTCCATTTCGCGTCGGGAAACGAGACTGCACACTTCGGTGGCGGCACCCCGCGAAGCCATCAACCCGCCAGGAGTTATCACAAAGTGGCTATTCGAGTTGCAATCAACGGATTCGGACGCATCGGTCGTCTGACCTTTCGAAACTTGATGGAGCGAAGTGACGAATTTGAAGTGGTCGCCGTCAACGATTTGACGGACAACAAGACGCTTGCCACGCTTCTGAAGTACGACAGCATCCACGGTCGTTACCCCGGGACGGTCGACTACGACGAGACCTCGTTAACGGTCGATGGCAAAAAGATATTGGCGCTTGCGGAACGTGACCCCAAAAGCTTGCCCTGGGGCGAGCACAATGTTGACATTGTCATTGAGTCGACCGGCATCTTCACGTCGCGCGCGACGGACTCCAAGCCGGGTTACGACAGTCACCTTGAGGCCGGATGCAAAAAGGTGATCCTGAGTGCTCCGGCGAAAGACGGCGCCGATCTGACGTGCGTCCTTGGGGTCAACGATGATCAACTCAACGCCGACCTCAAGTGCGTGAGCAATGCGTCTTGCACCACGAACTGCCTCGCACCGGTGGCGAAGGTGATTCACGAAACGTTCGGCATTGAGTCTGGCTTGATGACCACGGTTCACGCCTACACGAACGACCAGAACGTGCAGGATCAGCCTCACAAAGACCTGTACCGCGCTCGCGGTGCGTCGCAGAACAT
>JBCBLJ010000382.1:0-7622 GCA_038520195.1 Planctomycetota bacterium | reverse complement strand
GCAGAAGCTTGCCGAGCAAACGGAGGAAGGCGAGGGATTCGTCGGAATGTACCTTTGAATGCAGAGCTGTCCGGCACCGACGAAGCCACCGCTACCAAATGCCGCGCGACAAACGAACGAATCCCTATCAAGCAACTAGAGCGGTCGTCGGCCGCGATGCCACGCCCGGCAACGCGTTCGAGTGCAAGAACTGCGGATGCGAATCATTCAATCGAGTGAAACCCGAGGCGCGATTCGCGTTTGCCAAAGACTACCAATGCGTCGAGTGCCGTGAGCAGGTCCCGGCCCCGGTTCCTCTCTGGGGTGCACTGACCATGCTTTTCGGCGGCACGGGATTGGTCTGCGTCGGCGGGGTCTTGATGATCGCTAGCGCTGTGGACGCGGCCTTGATTCCATTTTTTCTTAGCATCGCAATCCTGGTCTTCGGCGTCAAATTTGCTAGCGCCGGCGTGGGTGGCCTGCGAGGCTGAACACCGCATCACTTCCCGCGGAGCGTTCCCCGCGCGAGTGTGAGGTAACCGCTTCCACTCGCTTCGTCCATGTCGACCCCTTCGTAGTTTTTGGGCGGCGGAGTGCTGGTGCCCGGCTTTTTCTGCGGACGAAGCGGCACGTAGGCTCGACGGGCATCGACGATACGAACCGGAAATCGAGACTGTTTGGCCAGCGTCTCGATGCGGCGCCGCTGGGTGTAGTTCAAAACGATGAACCGAGCATCGCTGGTGATCGACGCGATTTGCCATGCCGCGGCGTCGAGTCTCAATTCGGCCAATTCGAGCATGCGAGTGGCGGCATCGGGAAGCGGGCCGAAACGGTCGAGCAGTTCCTCGCGAATCGATTCGATCTCCGTCGGACTTTCGATCTTGGCGATGCGGCGATACAGATCGATCTTGTGTCGCAAATCCGGAACGTACTCCGGTGCAAGGAATGCCTCCACCGGCAAGTCGATGTCGACTTCGGCGGACAAGGCGGGAGGCAGATTTTGCATCTGTCGCACGGCGTCTTCCAACAATTGGCAGTACATCTCATAGCCGACTGCTGCGATGTGTCCGCTTTGTTGGCTGCCCAATAGATTCCCGGCACCACGAATCTCCAGGTCACGCATGGAAATCGCGAACCCGGCGCCCATCTGGCTGAACTCCTCGATCGCGCGGAGTCGCTTGCTCGCCTCGGGAGAAAGATGCTTGTGCGGTGAGACCAATAGGTAGCAGAACGCCTGGTGCTTGTATCGCCCGACACGACCACGTAGCTGATGCAAATCGCTCAATCCATAGTGATCCGCCTCATCGATGAAGATGGTGTTGGCATTGGGAATGTCGAGACCGCTTTCGATGATCGTCGTCGCTAATAGCATGTCGTAGCGATGTTCGATGAAGTCGACCATCACTCGTTCTAATTCGCCTTCGGGCATTTGGCCGTGACCGATGACGATCCGGATCTCCGGTGCGATGCCACGAATCCTCTCGGCGATGGTCTCCATGTCGCTGATGCGGTTGTGGACGAGAAAGATCTGGCCACCTCGGTTCAGCTCACGGACGATCGCCGACCGCACCAGCTTGTCGTCCCACCGGGAGACCGACGTTTCGACACTCCGACGTTCTGCGGGAGGTGTTTCGAGGTTGCTGATGTCGCGCACCCCGACGAGTGCCATGTGCAAGGTGCGCGGAATCGGTGTGGCCGAAAGCGTCAGCACATCGACTTGTGGATAGCGGTTTTTGAGCTTCTCCTTCACGCCAACGCCGAATCGCTGCTCCTCGTCGATGACGACCAGACCGAGGTTCGGAAAATGAACGTCTTTGCCGACGATGCGGTGCGTGCCGACAAGAATGTCGACTTTCCCGGCCTCGAGGTCTTTGCGCGTTTGGCGCTGCTCGGCCGAGGTGCAGAATCGACTGAGCTTGTCGATCCTGACTGGGAACTCCGCCATCCGCTTGGAAAAGTTGTGATAGTGCTGCTCGGCAAGCACCGTGGTCGGCACGAGCACCGCGACTTGGTAGCCGCTCGCGACGGCCTTGAAGGCGGCGCGCATCGCGACCTCGGTCTTACCAAAACCCACGTCGCCGCAAATCAATCGATCCATGGGCTTGCCCAGCTCCATGTCGTCTTTGCTGGCGGCGATCGCGGTGATTTGGTCGGGTGTTTCCTGGTACGGAAAGCTTGCTTCGAATTGTTCTTGCCAGAGATGATCGACGTCAAAGGCGATGCCCTGACGGCTCGATCGTTTGGCTTGCAGCTCGAGCAACTCGGCCGCCATATCGGTCACGGCCGACTCGGCTGCACGTTTCTGCTTGGCCCACGCTTGACCGCCGATCTTGGCAAGCTTAGGACGGTTCTTGGTGCCGCCGACATATCGTTGAACGAGACCGATCCGCGACGCGGGCACGTAAATCTTGGAGCCGCCGTCGTATTCGATCACGAGGTGTTCGACGTGCTGGCCGTTCTTTTCGATGTGGTCTAAGCCGCGATACAGACCGATCCCGTGCGAAAGGTGAACGACGAGGTCGCCCGGTTCCAGCTGAAGCGAGCTGGTAATCGGTTTCCCTTTGGCTCGGGCTTTCCCGCGCCGAACGGGACTGCGATGAAAAAGCTCGGCTCCGGTCAGCACCAAGACTTGGGCCGACGTCAGGTGAAAGCCGCCGCTGATCTGGGCAACGGCGGGCTTGATCCGGCCCGCCCGAGCCGCCTCGGTCTTGGCGAGCAACTCGAGTTGACGTTGACTGTCCGCCGGAGTGTCGCCGACGAGCAAGATGTCGCACTCCGATGCGACCGTGTCTATGCGATGCTGTGTCTCTTCCAGGGCGAGCGCGAACCCGTCGGCGCTCGTCGAACCGATATCAATCGTGCTCTCCGCACCTTCACTCAGCAGCGACGCCGTCACCGTCTTAAGGTGCGACATCGAGGCGAGCAAGGATTGAAAGTCGGTGAAGCCGGTCTGATCATCGGTGCGGCCCAACAACGACTCCGCCGCAAGTTTGCAATCATGCGGCTCGACGACGATCACCAATGTGTCCTCAGGAAGGTGATCGGTGATCGGGCCCAACTGCATCGCATCGACGTTGTCGTCCTCGTCCAGGCTTGCCCCGACGGCGGTGATCTCGACTTCACGGATGGATTCAATACTGCGTTGGCTCCCAAGATCAAATTGCCGAATCGACTCGATGTCGTCGCCGAACCACTCGATCCTCACCGGGTTGGATTGGTCCACCGAGTAGACGTCCACCAATCCGCCGCGCACGGCAAACTCACCGGGCAGTTGGACACCGGTTGTTTCGACGAAGCCACTGTCGGACAGCCACTGCCGCACCGCTTCCATCGAGAACACGTCGCCGACGCGAAAGCCGCGTGTCGAATCGGCCATTTGCGCCGGTGTCGGGACCAACTGAATCGCACTGCCAATGAATGCCGTCACGAGCAGGGGCTGGGTCTCGCCGGCGGCGCGATGACGCAGTTGCTGGATGACCTGCAATCGTTCTGCCAAGTCGGCGTCCGTCAGCGAACTCTTTCCCGATCGACCAATGCTCAGTGGCATCGCAATTGACCGTTCCAACCCGAACGCAATCGCATCGCCCGCGACGACATCGGCGTCCGCAGCCTGCGGAAGCAACATCAAGATATTGGGGCATGCCTCTGCGGCCGCCGCCGCGAGTACGGCTCGCAATGAACCCCAAACGCCCGAATAAGCGAGTGGCGCCCCGTTTGAATCGGCCAAGGCAGAACTAATGCCGATATGCCGGTCCAAGAGCTCAACAACGGCTGACAGTCGATTGGATTCGAGACCTTTGGCGATGGACAACTTGAGATGGATCGAACGAGTGGTTGGCTAGTCTGCCAACAGTTTCGCCGAGACCCGAAAAAAGATCGAGGGCACATCGACAGCAGCCGGACGAAAGTCTGTCGGGACGGCGACGCGGGGACGGCGCGCCGTCCGGCTACGCCAGGACTTCCTTCACGACGCGCGACTGCTCCACACCGGTGAGCTTGAAATCCAGCCCCTGAAATCGATGCGTCAATCTTTCGTGATCGATGCCCAAGAGGTGCAGCGCCGTTGCGTGGAGATCACGAACGTGAACCGGGTCTTCCGCGACGTTGTAACTAAAGTCGTCCGTCGCGCCGTAGCTGAACCCCGGTTTCACTCCGGCACCCGCCAACCAAATCGTGAAGCAACGCGGATGATGATCTCGGCCGGCTTCCGGTGAGTCCCATTTTCCTTGACCCGCAACGCCCCGACCGAACTCGCCTCCCCAGATGACGAGGGTGTCGTCAAGCAGTCCGCGTCGTTTGAGGTCCTTGACCAACGCTGCGCTGGCTTGATCGGTATCGATGCAGCGAGAAACGCACCATGAGCTGAGCCGCGAATGATGATCCCAGTCGGGATGGAAAAGCTGGATGAAACGGACATCGCGTTCGGCAAGACGTCGCGCCAAAATGCAATTCGCGGCGTAGGTTCCTGGTCGCCGCGAGTCGGGTCCGTACAGATCGAACACCCAATCCGGCTCGTCGCTCAGATCCGTCAGTTCGGGAATGCTCGACTGCATCCGAAAAGCCATCTCGTATTGCTCGATCCGCGTCTCGATTTCAGGATCGAGCATCCGCTCATGATGATGACGGTTCATCGACGCCAACCCATCGAGCATGTCGCGCCTTAACCCACGCGGAAACCCATCGGGATCGTTGAGGTACAACACCGGGTCCTTCGCACTACGAAGCTTGACACCTTGGTGTCGTGAGGGCAAAAAACCGCTTCCCCAATAGTGATCGTAGAGCGGTTGGTCGCTGGGTCGCTTCATGCGAGAGAGCAAAACGACGTAGTCCGGAAGATTCCTGTTCATGCTGCCCAGGCCGTAGCTCGCCCAGCAGCCGAAACTCGGGCGACCGGGAATCTGATGCCCCGTCAGAAACTTGGTCATCGCGGGCGCGTGGTTGATTTCGTCGGTTACCATCGACTTGACGAAGCAGATTTCGTCGGCGATCGATCCGATGTGCGGCAACCATTCACCGACCCGCGCACCGCACTCGCCATGACGATTGAATCGGGCGATCGAAGGCAGTACCAGTTGGGGCTTTCCCTTGGTCATCCCAGTCAGACGCTGGCCCTGCCGAACGCTGTCGGGTAGCTCCGTGCCCGCGAACTTGGGCAGTTCCGGTTTATGATCAAACAACTCGATCTGTGACGGACCTCCCGACTGGGTCAAGAAGATGACTCGTTTCGCGCGGGGTGCGAAATGCGGAATCAAGCCCTGTAGCTCGCGCGCCGAAACTTCGTCCCCCAGCATCGCGTAGGCGGCGAGGGCACCAAAGTTCAAGCCGATCTGTCCGAGAAAACTCCGGCGACCGAGTCGCATCGAATCATTATTCACGGGTGATTGCCTCATCAAGATTCAACAGCAGGCTCGCGACGGTCATCCAGGACGCCGTTTCGGCGGCGAGACCGATTGGCGGCGGATCCTGCTGTCCGACGGTGCCATACCGGCGCGCGCGATCGACATCCTGCTCGAATGATCTCAACGCGGCGGACCGCACGGGCTCCAGTTCGCGCATCTCCTCGCGTGTCAAATGGCGTGACAGCACTCGCAAAGCCAGCCACTGCAGCCGCGGCTCCAAGTCGCCCTCGTTGTCCGTTTCCAGTTGTACGACTTCATCCGCGAGCGAACGAGCGGCCTCCAGCAGAGTGACGTCGTTCAAAAGCGTAAGGGCTTGCAGCGGCGTGTTGGTCCGCCGCACACCGACTTCGCAGACACGCCGTTGAGCGCTATCGAATAGAAACGCCGGGGCGCTGCTACGCCGCCAAAAGGCGTAAAGCGTTCTTCGGTATTGCGCGGGACCGAGACTGGGTTGATACCGAAATCTGCCCATCGTGATCTCCGCCCAAACACCGTCGGGTTGATAGGGATGTACCGGCGGCCCGCCGACCGCATCATTGAGCAACCCTGAGACGCGCAGCGCGTTGTCGCGAATCATCCAAGCCGGCAATCGAAATCGCGGAGCCCGCGCGAGCAAAAGATTCTCGGGATCAAGCTCTCGAAGTTCTTCAGTCGCGACACTGCTCTGGCGGTACGTCTTGCTCGTTACGATCAAACGTATCACGTGCTGAAGGTCCCAATCGTTCTCAATCAGTTCCACCGCGAGCCAGTCGAGTAGCCTCGGGTGCGTGGGAAATTCACCCTGGAGTCCGAAGTCTTCGGTCGTACGCACAAGCCCCCGACCAAACAGAAGCTGCCAAAGGTGATTGACGATCACGCGTGGCGTCAGGGGGTTACTCCGGTCGACGATCCAATTTGCGAGATCGAGCCTAGACTGCGCCTTTCCGTCGGGCCACTTCAAAACACTCGGCAACACACCGGGGTGAACAAGATCGCCTTTGGCATCCCAGACGCCTCGCACCAACACGTGTGTCTCGCGGGGTGTCTTGCGATCTGACAAGACCATGACCTTGCGTGGGTTGGCCTGCTCACCAAGTGCCTTAAACTGCTTGCTGGCGGCCGCAAGTCGACGGGCAGCCTTCTGGTAGGCAACATCACCCAACAAGAATTGATCGAGCAAACGCCGCCGCAGTTCCGGGTCAGGGTTGGCGCGTTCATTCGGTTGCGACCGCAGCAGTTCGGCGACCGGGGAGCCGCCATCGGTTCGCCTGGTCGTCTCCCCAATCTCCGACGTAAACGCAACGCGAAACCGGCCGATATTGGCCTCTCCGTGAGTCGAACGCTGCCGGAGGATCACGGTAAATCGGTCCCCGGCCCGGACTTCCCAAGGTGTTTCGAGTTCAAAGACACCGACGTGTGGTTCGATCGTTTTTGCGCCTTCGGTTGTCCAGCCATCCCGGGCGTCGTCGTTGAGCGTTTTCGAGATCGGGCGGTAGCGTTTGTCCCATTTCGTCCGACGTTTGTCGTCCGCTTCATAGTCTGCCGTCGCGCGAGCGATCTCGAGTTGCAATTCGGTGGGGCTCCCCTTTCGACGCGCTGTTGCCAGGACGCTCGTCAGTGCAAACTCACCGTTGCCGCTCCGCGTAAATCGACCACCCACGTGCGATGCATGTGGTAGGACCTCGACCCGAAAACCGGAAACGCATTCGACGCCGTGAGGGACCGAGACTTGGACTCGATATTCATCTTGGACGGGCGTCGGACCGATGGTCTGAACCGTCCCATCATCGTCAATTTCGAAGCCTGTCCCGTCGGTGCTTTGAAGTTCGGGCTCGGGTGTCCACCAGGCCTCATAAGCATCGTTGCCACGATCAACGAGTCCGGCAAGCCATTTCTCGAAACGCTGCTCGGCGGCCAGTCGTTCGGTGTCTTGCTGATCTCGACAAGTGTCGACGAACACCGCCATTTCGGCGATCCGATCCACCACGGCGTCGGACTTGTAAGACAGGTATGGCTTCGCCTTCATGCCCGCCTTGCCGTCCTCGTCGATGCTATTGAAGAACGCGGAGAGCGAGAAATAGTCGTGTTGCGAGACCGGATCAAACTTATGCGAATGACACTGCACACAACCGAGCGTCAGCCCCAGCCAGACGGTGCCAGTTGTGTTGACGCGATCGATCACGTAGTCCACCCGTGATTCCTCCGGGTCGCGTCCGCCTTCGCCGTTGGTCATGTGATTGCGGTGAAAACAAGTGGCAAGCTTTT